>NZ_AYXS01000003.1:0-4413 GCF_000505765.1 Asaia sp. SF2.1
CCCCCGCGGCGTTCAGATCTAACTCCAACCTGGTCGGCTGATCTCGATTTTCTGACGGTTCCGCTCTCACAGTGGAAAGCCGTCATTCCGCGCGACAGCGCCGGTCGTCCCCTTTGGTATAATAACCTGATCGATGCTCTGCGTGGCGTCTGGTGCCGCTCAATAGCCAGCGCGACGATTGCGGAAATATTCGGTGTCTCGCGTGCCTCCATCTGGGCCGCAGCAGATAGCCGTAATCTTCCAAGACGTACCGATCATGCCAGTCGTGGTCGGGGTATGACGGGTAAAGCGCTCGATGCGCTCATCGCCTATGATGAAATCCCGGAACTGGCCCGCAATGCCCTGCCCCGCATCGATAGCAATCTCGCGCCGGGACGCGATCGTTATTTCCAGGATGCTGCACGCTCGATGCGCGGTGCCCGCGAAGCCATCCGTCGTCGCAAGAGATCGCAGCGTATTACCGGCGGTGGACTGGACGACATTGGCACCTACTCGATAGCCACTCATCCCGGCCTGTCTGCGATCTGGTCATGAGCACGACCGGCCCCAGGGCGCTTCAGCGCCACATCATGGATCCCTTGTTCAGACAGCATGTGGCGGAGCGCGCGTTGCAGATCGCCGCGATCAGCGTCGTGCTGAATATTGCGCTTTTCGCGACCGTGATCTGGGAAATCAGCCGCCCTGTCGAAAATCACTTCATCTATTTCGACCAGTTCGGCCATCCGAGGGAGTTGCTGACGACCGATAGCCGGGCATTATCGGATGGTGAGCTTGGCGAATGGGCCGTTCATCGTGTCGTTAATCTCTACACGATGAACTTCAAGAATGTTGACGATCACCTTAACGAGGCGCGTACCGATTTTAACGTCAGCGGGTGGAATGGCTGGTTCAGCCGTTTTCGCGAAAAGGGCAACGTCACCTTCATCAAGCAATACCGTGTCTATGTTTCCTCGATCGCACAGACAGCGCCCACCATTCTCGAAGAGGGCGTGGATGCGCAGAAACATTATACTTGGCGATTGCGGTTCCGGCTGAACGTCACATGGGAAAACAACCAGCCGCCACCGGTCAATGATCATTACCAGATCACCATGACCGTGCGGCGCACGGCAAACCCGATCTACAAATCCGGTCTGGAAATCACGCAGCTCGACGCCGTCCCTGTCACTGGCGGGGAGAATGGCTGATGTCCGTACGTTTCACCGCCTGCGCAGTCGTTCACTTGCGTTGCTGGCAGCGTGTTCGATGAGCATGGTCGTCCCTCTCACCCAGGCAGCGGAGCCGGACGACGATCGGCATGGACCGACTGGCGTCTATGCGGGTCCTCCCCTGACGCCGGGCGAAATCACGTCCCTTCGCGAGCATCTCGATAATAAATACGATCAGACGCAGCAATTGCTCGACGATCATGGCAATCCCGACCGGATCGGCCTGCCCGTACATCGCACTGTCACCGTTTCCCTGACAAGCGGTGGCGCAATCAATATTCTCAATCTCGCTCAGGGGTTCGCGACAGCCATCAGTTTCATCGACTCAACAGGCGAACCATGGCCGATCGAATACAATGCCAATAGTAACAGTTCGGGCGGGTGTCGAAACGGTCCGACCGGGCAACAAAATGCCGGACAGGCCGTGATGATCACAGGTGCGTCCTCCTGCATACCGGCACCTGGATCGAATGTTCTGCAGATCCAGCCGGACTCAAAATATCCGCGTGGCAATCTGATCGTGACCCTCAAAGGGGCGCCCAAACCCCTTGTATTCCAATGGATCGCGGGACCCGGCGCCTATGATGCCGATCTGACTTTCCGTATCCGCGAGCGCGGCCCCAATGCAAAGGCCGATCTGTCGGGCGTGTCCGACATGCCCCTCACAGGGACAGCCGACCTCAACAGTTTCGGTGACGGAACACCGCCCGCCGAAGCGATGCCGCTCGATGTACGCAATATCTCCGCCGATGACGTGCAGGCCTGGAAGTATCGCGGACATTATTATCTGCGCACGCGTTACGAGTTGCAGTCCCCAGGTCCAACGAGCGGGTTTCGCCTGACCGGCGGAGCAGGCTGGGTCTATGAACTGCCGATTACGCCTGTCCTGTATCTCTGGGTCAACCAGAGCCCCCTCAAGATCGACCTGGCAGAGGGCGGCTCATGAGCGACACGCAGGCACAAGCTGAAGAAAGACTGCTCGCAGAGCAGGAAAGGCAACGCGCGACCTCCCAGGCGAATGCGGATCTGCGGATCCGGGCGCGCAAGGGGATGAAATTTCTTCTGTGCTTCGTCGGCGTGGGCGCGTTGGCCATTGGCGCGCTTCATTATATGGCGCGCACGACCTCGGGCACGAATTCGCAGGTGGCAGCCCCGCCGAAGATGAAAGGAAATGCGGGCGGCACGAATAATTCCGCGCGCATTCGCAAGGATTACTTCGCTGCAGATCAGGCGGACGAAAAAGCCGCTGAAAAAGCCCGTCAGAGTTACACGCCAGCCCTGTCGGGACGCGGTCTGGGCGCCGACGCGCATGATCTCGGTCTGAACGACCTTTCAAAAGAAGGCGCAGCATCCGCTCCTGCCCTCGACAAGCCCCAAAAGCCTCCTGCGCCTCCCCCTGGGGCTGCGCCTGGCACACCGTCCCCTCTCGGCAAGGGAGGAAGGGGAGATGCCCCCTCCGGTCATGGGGCAGGCGGCACGGAACTGGCCCTGGGAGGCGATGCCGGCTCTCAGCGCGGCGTATCCCCGGCCGGCCCCTCTCCTGCCGCGCTGGCCCAGATTTACGCGGCATGGTCGTCTCATGGCATCGCCGTTGAAATGGGAAAGCCCCCTGCCCGCGCCGCCGGACAGGCCGGCAGTGCCGGCAACAGTCCCGATCAGAGCCCTCCTGTCACGGGCGGTGCAACAGATCTCGGCACACGCAACGCCAGTGCCGCAGCGACCGGTTCGACGGCAATCCCTGCGGCAGCGGGCCAGAAACGCACGCTTCTTGCTGCAGGCCGTGGCATCTATGCCCATACGATCACGGCCGCCAACAGCGATCAGAAGGGTCCTGTGCTCGCCGATGTCGATAGCGGGCCTTTCACTGGCGCGCGTCTCATCGGCGAATTCGACCGTGAGGAGGAGCGTCTGGTCGTACATTTCACCCAGCTGGTCATCGATGACCATGAGCCACTTGCGGTCGATGCGCGCGCGATCGCGCCTGACACGATGGAAACGGCGGTCGCGAGCGATGTGAACGAGCATTATCTGACGCGCATCGCGCTGCCCACCGCTGCCGCCTTCGTTCAGGGCCTGGGCCAGGCCATGCAATCCACCAATACCCAATCCTACACGGGGGGGCTGGGTGGCATCACGTCATTCACGCATCTCACGCTGCCGCAACAGCTCGGCGTCGCTGCCGGCTCGGCGGGGCAGACGCTCGGTCAGGTGCTGCAGAAGGCGACCCCCCAGCAGGCAACCGTCACCCTCGCTGCCAATAGCAGCATCGGGGTCCTTTTCCTCAAACCGGTCATCAGCCAATGAGCGCAGCCCTCCTCAAACGACGCTTTCCGTCCGAAGGCAGTCATCTTCATGAGGTTCCGATGTCAGAGACGATCCAGAATTTCGAGCCCATCGACCTCCCGACCGCGCGGCGCCCTGCTCCCGCAGTGGCGCCTGCCGGCCCGACACCGGCAGACAATGAAGCGCCGCGCGCGCGCATCGTGACGCCCGGTGAGGGGCGAAAGGCGCCACAGAAGAAACGCCTTTTCATCGGCGTCGCTCTGTCGGTGCTCGTGGTCGGAGCCGGTATGAGTGTCTGGCTTACACAGCAGGGCACATCACACTGGAACAATGCGCCCTTGCCCGTCAGGGAGCAGAGCCGTGCCGCATCGAACACGATGCATGCAGGTGCACTTGCGAGCGCTGGTCAGCCTGTCCATGGCCCTGGCGCGTTGAAGATGCCGGCGGTAGAACAGAGCCCCGCAACGGTGAAAGTGTCCTCACCGGAGACGGCCGGAACAAGCACACAGTCACCAACTGGAACGTCGTCAGGCGTGGCTGCGTCGGGCCTTGCGACTGCGCCAGCATCAGCTGGATCAGCACCTGCAGAGACAGCGGTTCAGCCTGCTGCCCCTGCGCAATCATCAGCCAGTGTGCAGGACGATGCGCAACCAGCGCCCGTACCCACCCAGCAGGTTATCAATCTGCTTCTGAAGCGTCTGGGCGAACTCGAGGCAGCACAGAAGCAGGAAGAGGCGGCGCGCAAGGCACTTGGCGCCTCCCTCGATCAGAAAGATACCGCGCTGAACGCGACCATTTACCGCGAGGCGGGACGCCTGGATGAAATCAGCGCCAATCTTCATTCAATGCTCGTTGCCTCGCAGACACCGCGGGCGCCGGAGACGCAAGAGCCGGTTGTGCCTGCCGGTGCGGCAACGCCAGC
>NZ_AYXS01000003.1:4509-8489 GCF_000505765.1 Asaia sp. SF2.1
GCGGCTACCACTCCACGCCCCGAAGGCGAGAGACGCATACGCTATGCGATCGATGCCGCATCGCCCGAGATCGCGATCGTCCATGCGGCGGGCGGTCGCGCGATCGAGGTGCGTATCGGCGACGTACTCCCGGGATATGGCCATGTGAAGCTTATCGAACAGGTCGGCGAGGCTTGGCTTATCCGAACCGATAGCGGAACGATACGGTGACGCAAAGGACAGACGATGTTCACGCTGGTAGGCGATCTGTCGAGCGCGCTTGCGGTCTTTCTTGCGTTTCTGTGCGTCGTCTCGGGTCTGAGCGGGCTCTTATACGCCCTGTATCTGGCCATGATACGCTCAAGAGCGCGGCACGGTACCGGTCCCGGCATATTTCAGATCCTCGGTATCGCATTCCTGAGCGCGACGCTGCTGTCGTTCACGCATTTCACCAACATGCTCAATGCCAGCATGGGGTCGAGCATGACTGTTTCGGTCGGCGCACCGACGCAGCTGCGGGCGGGCGATGTGGATCTGACGAACCTGCCCACCAAAACCCTGTCGGCTCTGGTCCAGGGCTTTCTCACACCGCTCAAGGCCTATTTCTGGGTCTACGGCCTGCTCTTTCTCTATATCTCGCTGATGAAGCTCAAGGCACGGCTGAACGGCCATTCCCGCGTCTCCATCGCAGGCTGCTTCATCGGCATGGGCGGCTCTCTCTTCGTCATGCATTCGGACGTGATCATTCCCTTCCTCCTCAAGGAGGCCGGTCTGGGCTGAGCCCTGCCTTGTAAAACCAGTCGCGCACTCACCTTCACGCCGTCTCCCTCACTTCCCTCTGACAGGATATTTTCCATGATCGGTTACTTTCGGCACCCTGTTCTAGCCAATGGCCTGCGTCTGCTACGTCGCCATAGCAGCCTTTTATCGATCCTCCTTATTGCGGGCGTCGTCCTGGCCGAGCCGGCCCACGCACAGACGATCGACAGCTGGATGGAAAGCTGGGTCCAAAGAGCCCTTACCGCCTTTCGCTACCTAATCGCCTTCATCTGCGTCGTCGGCGGGCTGGGCGCTATTCTTTGGGGCGTGATCCACTTCATCACCCTGATGCGCGGGCGCAATTCGCAGCACAACCTGTTCGCGATCGGGTCAAGCATTGCCGGGGGAGTTATTCTGCTCTCATTTGCCGCCTTCTCCGGCATGCTGACCCGCAGCCAGTCCTCGAACGGTGTCGAGTTCAACGGCTCTGCCCAGCAGATCCAGATGGACCAGTAAATCAGTTGGGGGCGATCAATGCCCCCGGCTCCCAGAAGTTACCTCTTCGCGCCTGTAAACAGCCCCGATCACAGGACCGGTCAACCTCCAGGTCACGTACTCCAGCCCGCAGGATTTCCATGTTCGGACTGTTCACCAAACGTCGGAGCGGCCCAGCCGACCAGATAGAGCCAGAGGCACAGCAGGAGCAGGACGTTCGTACCGCCATCCCGATGCCTGCCGAGCCGGCATTGTGGCACGCGCCCCTGCCCGAGCTTGCACGCAAGCTTCCGTCATCATCCTGGCTGCGCGCAGAGGATACCGGCGCCGCTTGCGTCTGCTGCAGCACACCTGACGCAGGGATGATATTCGACACGTCACCACTCTGCATCACCTGCGCGTCGGTCCTGTCCTTCGATCGGGAGGGTCTCGACGAAAGGGTCGAGCCGATCTGGCTCCCCTTCATCAGTCAGGCGGCTTTGAACAGGGTGATGGGGGCGCATCTGCGTGCCTGCCGTGCGGGTCCTGCGGAGGCGCCTTCCGAGCGACGTCAGGCCGATGACGCGGAACCTGGCAAGGAGCAGTTCGCCTATCTGTTGCAGGAGGCACGCCGGGCTGCCCAGTCACGCCTTGGTGACGTGTCGGCCAGCGACCTGGTCGCAGCCTGGCGGGGTCTGACTCCCGATGCCGTCGAGGCGCAGACCGCTATCCGCTTTCTCCCCAAAGGGGTCTGGCAGAACCAGTTTGATCGAAACGTCTTTACGGAATTTCTCACACACGCAGCGCCAGGCGGCATAACCCCATGAAAATCGCGCTGCCCTCCTGGCTCGTCCCGACCCCATCACTCGACCAGGCATCGTCTCACAGCGTGGAAACAGCGTCGGTGCAACCCGACCGGCCGGTCCTCGCGCGTCCGGCCCTGGGCGGCGCCCTGATGCGCATGATCGGCCAGGCCTCCGTTTACGGCAAACGTACGGTCAGCAGCTTCTGCGCGCTGGCCACATCGGACGGCGACTCCCTTATCACCTTCGATGGGGCGTATATGTCCCTGATCCGTATCCAGGGATCGGCCGTGGTGCTCGACGCACGTGAGACCGAAACAAAGGCCAGGACCCTGCGCAACAGGCTCTCAGGACCGCTGGATGGCAAAGGCCACGCGCTTCAGTTCCATTTCGTCTCGGACCCCGCAACAGCCGGAGACGCCATACAGAAATGCGTCGAGCAAGCGCGCGCGATCGCGACCCGTCTTGACGCCGATTTCGACGATGTCTTCGCCGAATGGCTGCGCGTTTTTCCGCAGACCATGCGCTATGAGGATTGCTGGGTGGCAGTGTGGAGCAAAAAGGCATTGCTCAACCGCCAGGAACAAAAAGCCGCGAAACAGGCACAGAAATCGACCGGTGCGGCATTGCCCCGTCTGGAGGACGCGCAGGATCCGGGTCTCGCCGACCCCGATCTGGCGTCGCGTCACGCTTCTTTCGTCCAGCAGGTCAGCCAGGCCTTCAGCGACATTCGGGTGCAGACCCGGATCCTGTCGCCACAGGAGACGCTCAAGACCATCCGTTCCATCATGTATCCCGAAACGCGCGACGATTTGTGGCGGGCCGTCATGCCGCCTGACGAGCCGCCTGTACGCGTGCCCGATACCGATACGCCTGCCGATATCGACCATCTGCTCTGGCCGCCTTTGCGCGAGCAGATCTTCCCCATGGAAGCCCAGACGGATGGCTATACCATCGCCCGTTTCGGGGTGCTGGACTGGGCCCCGCTCGACATGACCCTCGCACCGGACGTCACGCAGGGAGAGGATACGCCCATCGTATTCGGCGATCTGGTGCGTGCGTTAGCCCCTCGTGACGTGCCCTGGCGCGCGACTTTCCTAATCGAGGGCGAGGGAGAAAGCCTGATGAAAGGCAAGATGGCCGCGCTGGCCTTTCTCAATTTCTGGCCCAACCGCCACAAGAAAGTCGCCCATAGTCAGGTTGACGAAATCCGTCGGTTCAAGACCGACACGATCGTGCGCCTGCGCGGCAATTTCGCGACCTGCGCGCCCATGGGGGAGCGCCCGCTCCTGCAACAGCGCGTGTCACGTCTCCAGCAGGGGCTCAATGCCTGGGCCAGCTGCCAGAGCTCGCGCTGGTGCGGCGATCCCGTTGCCGGCACGCTCAGTGCGGTACCCGGCCTGGACACGGCCTCGACAGCACCATCCCATGCGCCACCGCTCAATGATGCGCTGACACTCATGCCATGGGCCCGTCCGGGCCTGCCCTGGGAAAAGGGCTCTGTCCTGTTTCGCGCCCCTGACGGCGCTGCCATGCCCTTCGATCCGGGTGCAAGCGGCAGGCCGGCGACGCTCGATCTTTTCGTGGCGCCTTCGCGATCGGGAAAATCGGTCGCTGCCAACCGTCTGCTGCTCGGCACCGTGCTCAGCGCGGCGTCGGCGACCAATGACGGTTATCGTTTTCCCCTGATCGCCAAGCTCGATATCGGCGAGAGCGTCTCGGGTTTCATCGATATGGTCAAGGCATCACTGCCTTTCGACCGGCAACACCTTGCTGCCTATTATCGAATGGATTTCTCGCCCGAAAACGCCTTCAATATCTTCGATCTGGAAGTCGGATGCCGCGAGCCTCTTCTGGCGCACAGAACTTTTCTCACGAATTTCATCAGCCTGATCTGCCTGCCGATCGGAAAGGACGCCATGCCTTACGATCGCATGGACCATCTGATCGAGGCCATCATCGATG
>NZ_AYXS01000003.1:8565-8719 GCF_000505765.1 Asaia sp. SF2.1
TCGTTTACGATATCGTCTCCGACAGTCCCAGCGCGACCCATGCCAAATTCTACCGATACGGTATCGACGCAGAAATCGATCGCTGGATTGACACCCATACCGCGTCGAGCACAGGGGGCGAGGCATGCCTCAGGATAGACGACCGGGAAGTCCT
>NZ_AYXS01000003.1:8744-16956 GCF_000505765.1 Asaia sp. SF2.1
TCTTGGCGACACGACGCTCTGGCTCGACATCGTGGATGCCTTGTGCGCTGCGCAGGAATGGCGTCTGGCCGGGTTCGCCCAGCGTCAGGCCTCTCCCGAAATGCGCGACCTGATCGCGGCAGCCAGTGACACGCGCATTATCTCCCATTTCGAGCGGGTACGGCCAACGGGCGCGCAGGAGAACATCACCGATATCTTCTGCGACTACATCCAGCATTTCATCCGCAAGTTTCCAACGCTTGGCGTATGCACACGCCTCGATCTGGGGGATGCGCGTATCGTTGCCCTCGATGTCGAGCGCATCTGCCCCAAAGATCAGACAGACGTCGCCCTGCGTCAGACCGAGATGATGTATCTGCTCGGCTTCTTCATGGTTTCGCGCAAGCTCACGACCGATCCCCAGGACGCACTCGGCATGCCTGAGCTGGTGCGTGAATATCATCGGGCACGATTCACGGAATATCGGGAGACCTACAAGCGCCTGGAAGCTGACGAGTATCATCGCACCGGCCAGAGCGAAAACGTCCGCAATATGGTGCAGTTCGTTGCGCGTGAATCTGCAAAATACCGTCTGAGCCTGGGCATCGCCAGTACGGCACCCGAGGATTTCGGCGCGTTCCTGACAGAGAACTCGACAGGCCGCTTTATCTTCGGTGCAGGAAGCGAGACACAGGCCGGTCGCATGGCCGATATTTTCGGATTGACGAATGCCTCACGTGAGATCGTCAAAAACCGCCTCAACGGTCCGGCAAAAGACGGATCGGGCGCGCCCTTCCTGCTGCAGATTAAGGTCAATAACGTCTGGTACGAGCAGATGCTTATCAACCAGCTCGGGCCGATCGAACTCTGGGCGCTGACGACCGATCCGGTCGATCGCGGCTTGCGCACGCGCCTGTATGAAAGCCTTGGGCCTGCCGAGGCGAGACGCCGCCTGGCCCGCGTCTTTCCAAAGGGAACGGCTGTGCCGGAGATCGACCGTCGCAAGAACACCACGGGGAACGCGTCCTTCGACGAAGGAGGCACTCCAATTGGCGCAGTCGTCGCCCTGGCACAGGAAATCAGGGATTGTACCGGGATTGCCGCCGTTCTTCGGGGGAGCGGCGACGCGTGACGGGATGGGTGCTGGCACATCTGAGGCCCGCCAGTGTTTTGCTTTAAGCGCTTTTGAAAGCTTTCAAGAAAAAAAGCGCAAAGACGCATTTTTATCGCTCGCTCTCTGGATCGCCATCCCTGACGCTCAGGGTATGAAATCCAGTTCTCTCTTCTTCCTCGGCCTGTCGTTGTTAGCCGGTTGCGCGGGATCGCCCGACGAACCGGTAACGGTACGCGTGCCGGGCATGGCCAATCCGGAAGAGCAATTGGACCGGGCGCTGGATCAGACCCGCAACTTTCTGGTCGACTTCAATGGGCGGTTGCCAACGCCTGCGCGCAACACGGTAGCCTTGCAGCTCGCCGCCCCACTGTCGCTGCACGCTGTCACGAGCCAGCCTCAGGCCACTCCCGCAACGCGCTGGAGCGAGGACCTAATCCCCGCAAGCCCGGCGCAAATCGCCACAACGCATTTCGCGACCCCGATCCCCGGTAAAGGTGGCGTAACCTGGTTCGCTTACGCCGACGGAACGCCCCGCCTTGGATGCGCGCCCGAGACGGTCTGCCTCATCTGGCTTGAACGTGGAGAAAAGGGCACGGCCGATGACATCGTGCTCTCCCCTGACTCCGGCTGGCAGGCTCATCTGATTGCGGGCGCTCATGGCGTGCATGCAGCACCTGCAGTGGCGCTCTCTGCGCGCGGTAATGCGCGCAAGGCGGCTTTGCGTATCTCGACAGATCGCCGAACCTATATCTGGCTGCTGGATCCACAGGCATCTTCCATGCCGCGTGTGCACTTCGTCTACAGCAGGAACGACCCGGGCACACAGCCCGAGATTGCCCAGGCGACAATCGGACCTGCCCTCCAGCAGGCGGGAGCGGCTGATTTCGGGTTCACGATCGAAGGCCCCGACGTGCCCTGGAAACCCATTCGCGTCTATAGCGAGCACGGCAAGACCTGGATCGAGTTCCCGCCGCATGGTGTGGTGAGTAACCCCGATCTGAGCGTCATCGCGCCCCAACGTACCACACCGCGTCTGCAGCACTTCGTCGCCGACACACTGGTTGTCGAAGATGTTCTCACGGATTTCATGCTGAGCGCAGGATCCGGCTCGGCACGAAAAACCCTCCATATCAGACATGACGGAAAGCACTGAGATGCGTGGCACTCCCTCCCTGGCCGCGGCATGCGCTCTGATCATGACCGGCATTACCGGCTGCGCGGATATGCCTGCGGACACATCGTCTCAGGTTGCCCCTGGCATCACATTCAGGGACGCCTCGCGGCTGACCGTGACGATTGCCGACATCCTCGCCGCAAGCCTCGCCCCGACACGCTCGACCCTGCTGGTCGCACCGGTAGAGGACACGGATCAGATGCATATCGGCCGACTGCTTGACGACAGCCTGCGCGAGCGCGGCTTTGCGGTGTGGTCCGATGGGACCTCATACGCCATGGCGCATTCGGTGCAGTATCGCATCGCGCCCGTCGATGGATATGTCCAGCTTGCCCTCTATGTGGACCAGGCCAGCGCTACCTGCCTTTACACCCATGATGCCGATCAGGTTCTGGTATCGACCGGGAGTTGCACCGTGCGGCCTTCTCCCGAGCTCGCGCTGCATATCCCTGACGATGCGCGCCTGACCCATCAGATGCTTGCCCAGTCGAATGGCCCTCTGGTCCTGACACCGCAGAGTGTCGGTCAGACCTGGTCCGACAAACGGCGTGGGGGCGTCGTGTCGACTACGCCGTTGCCCATTGCGCCGCAGGCATCCGCTGCGGCCACGCCAATGGCCGTCGCTCCGCCTGCGGTGGTGCCTGTACCGTTCGTCGCCACACAGAGCTGGTCTCTGGTGCAGGGACAACCCATCCGAGACCAGATGCTGGCCTGGGGGGATCGCGCCGGATGGACAGTAATCTGGCCCAAAAACATGAACTGGGTCGTCCCTGTGACAACGACTTTCACTGGCCCCTACGAACATCTCGACCCCCAGGGTCTCGAGGATGGCGTCTTTTCGCAGGTCATTCGCGCACTGTCCCAGCAGGGCAAGGCGCTCAGCCTCAAATTCTGGACGACGAACCATGTCGCCGTCGTCACCAATATGGGAGAGGGCCATTGACGCTTTCCTCTTTGTCACGCCGTCTCATCGCAAGTGTTGGGCTCGCAGCGATGCTCTCGGGGTGTCAGGATTTCGATGCTGCCAAAAAGCGTGAAGACGAGACGCAGCGGACGATCGAGCAGCAGAAAATCCCGCAGACGGCGTTGGTAAGCTCGGTCGATGCCCCCTATCTGCTCGGCGAACCAGTCAAGGACCAGGCGACGATCCCGGCGGTTCTTCAGCCACGCGCGACCATGTCCATCGCGCGACCTATATCGCTGCGCGATGCCGCGATCCTGGCATCCAGGATTACCCATGTCCCTGTGATCGTCGCATCCGATGCCGACGACGATAATGGCGGGGCTTCGGGCGGGCTGGCCCTACCCACCGCGAGCCCGGTCAGCTTCAACGGCCAGACACTCCCCGCACCACCTTCGCTGTCGGGCAACCAGACGTCATCCATGTCAGGCGGCAGAACCCACGGCATCGATCTGGTCAACTGGCATGGGCCTGGACGGTGGATCCAGTACGAAGGCAATTGCAACGGCCTCTTCCAGACGATCGCAACCCGCTATGGCGTCTGGGCGGAATGGCGTGACGATCACGAGGAGTTCTTTCGCAACAAGACGAAGACCTTCATCGTGCCGGCCTTCAGCGGCGCCACGACGATCAGCGATTCAATCTCCGCCTATACGGGTGGAAGCGCTTCGGGAAGCTCCGGCGGCATGGGGGGATCGGGCGGCGGCATGTCCTCCGGATCCAGCGGCATGTCGGGGGGCATGGGAGGCGGTTCAGGCTCGTCCGGCGCCTCGACCGGCATGTCGTCGGTTTCCTACACGACCAAAGCCGATCGCTGGAAAGGTCTGCAGCAGACAGCCCAGATGATGGCGGGCGGGGGGCGCGTGTTCGCGGATGAGGGGCTCGGCACGCTCTCCGTTTCCGGCAATCCCGAAGAGCTGGACCGTATCACGGACTGGATGCACGATCTGAGCGACACGATGCTCAGACAGGTCGCGGTCGACATCCATGTCTACACCCTGAAATTCACGCATGAGACGGGGTACGGATGGAGCCCCAAGGTCGCATTCGAAAGTGCGGCAAAAACCTACGGCATGACGATGGTGCCGGTAGCCGCCCCTATTATCCAGTCGTCAACGACCCCGTTCAATTTCGGCGCAACCATCCTCAGTTCCACCAAGGGCACTGCAGGACAATTCGCTGGGTCCGGCGGGGCTTTTCAGGCGCTCTCGACGATCGGCAATGTCACCGAGCTCTACGAGCGTCCTGTCGTGACCACGAACAACGTCACGGCGCCATTCCAGAACGGTATCAACGACACCTACGCGGCCTCGACCTCGGCCGTTCTGGCGACCAATGCCGGCGCGTCTTCCAGCATCCAGCCCGGTATCGTCATGAGCGGCTTTGCGGGGCACGTTACCCCGAAAATCATCGGCGACCGCATCATGCTCCATCTCGATGTCGTGCTCCAGACCCTGCTGAACCTCTCGACATTCGGGCAGAACGGCTCGCAGATCCAGGAACCCAGAACCTCGAGCACATCGCTCGAGAACCAGGTTGTTCTCAAGTCAGGGAGCACGCTGATGCTCACCGGCTACATAGACGATGCCTCGTCGCGAAACCGGACGGGAGCGGGCAATGCGATGAACTGGCTGTTCGGCGGCGGCGGCGAGGCACAGACCAACAAGACACAGATTATCGTCACTGTGGAGGCACATACGCTATGATGCGTTCGCGATCCTCTTCCCCGATACTCGTTGTGAAACGTCTCACAATGGCTCTTTGCATGGGCTCGGCGGTGCAACCGGCCATAGCCGCCATTCCCCAATGTGCAGCTCATCTCCAGGAGCCCGGAGCTGATGGCGTTCTTTCAGCGCAGCAGCTGTCCATGAATGAAGCCTGTCTTCACGCCCTGAACGATTTTCAGAAAGCGGCAGAAGCCAAAGCGAAAATCGAGGAGGTCGAGAGCCACAAGGAGAGAGGTAGCGCTCCTGTGTCAACGTCGGCTTTGCCTCCGGTATTGCCCGGATATCCCGGCGTTGCCATGCCTCCTTCCTTTGCGCCACGACCAATCCAGACCGTGCCTCAAGTGGCTGAAAAACCCTTCCCACCGCGGCTCCCGGTCATCGTCATGATCCTGAGCGATGCACAGGACCGGCCGACCGCCACCTTGCGCCTGCCGGAGGGCGGATCGGTTGACGTCACGCGCGGCAGCCTTCTTCCGGATGGAACGTCAGTAGCCGCGATCGACGGTAATACGGTCTATGTGCGACGCGGTCACACGCTCATGCGGTTGCCTATGGACAACGGTCAGTCTCTGACGCCCGTCGCAGATGACCGCGCCCCGACGCAAGGTCAGGCGCTGCCTGCCGGGTCTTATCCCATGCTTGGCGGGGGGATACCCCGGTGAGCCTGATCTTTCGCGCGAACGATACCGAATGGGTCGTCGGTGCGACATGGATGACCGCGCGCAATCAGCCAGGCGCTTCTGCATTGCGTCAGCGTGCCAGAGCCTCGCGCGCAACCCACTACGTCGTCATGAAATCGACGCCCCTTGCGCTCGGCTTCTTCGATCTTGCGGCCATGCTGACATCCGAGGGTGGCAAGAAGCTGGCATTCAAACGTGGCAACCCTCTCGCCCCGCTTATGGCGCGGACGCTTGGTGCTGACGTCTTCGCACAGATCAGTCTCCCTGACGGATCCATATGGGTCATCGCAACCGATCACGACGCCATGCTCCTGCCAGGAACAGACCGTATCGTCGCATCCGGGGACATTGACGCATTTGCCGAACGTTTCGAAATGGGGCGCTTCAGCGAAAGGCGCCTTATCGACGGTCATGGTCTCGACACGATACTGGCAACGCTCAAGCCAGAGACGGTCAGATTCCACGAGGTTTCGCTTCAGGCGCAATGGAAACCCGCCCTGGCAGCAGCAGCCACGCTCCTGATTGCCTATGAAGGCCACCATTTATGGCGTGCGCATGTCGAACGTCTGCAGGCCGAGCAGGCACAGCGCGAGGCAGCGGCCAGCCAGAGCATCATCGCCGAGGCCGCGTTGCGCAATGCTCCGATCCCGCCGTCAGAGTGGGTGGAGAGTTGCATGGCAGGGATACTTCATCAGCCTGTTTTCTACGAGGGCTGGATCCAGACATCCTGGCAATGTGCGGACAGGAAACTGACCCTTGAGTGGTCAAGGGCGGGAGGCACTCTGACTGACGCGCCTGCTGGCATCATGAGCGCGGATGGAGACAGGATCACCCAAACGGTTCAACTGATCTTTCATCGTCCTGCGCGGAGACCTCATCCGAAAGGTGATGGCACCAAACAGCTCGTCTCATGGCTTCAGGCGCTCGGTATCAGGCCAAAGATCACTCTGTCGCAAACCGGTGGGACGGGGACGCCCGCTCCCGGACAACCTTCCGATATCTCAACCGGCGTCTCCTGGGTGTTCCCGTCAGACCCACGCAATGCGTTCTGGGACGAGGTGTCCGGGCTGCGTATCCAGTCCCTGTCCCATCAAACTGGAGTTTCCCTGACCGGGGGCGTCGTGACGACGGGTGAAGGCTACCGAATGGCAGCTTCGGTAGCTGCCCCAACCTTTCAAGGAGCGCAGCGATGAAACTCAAATCAAACCTGCCGATATTAAGAAAGAAGCCTCTCAGCCTGAGCCTGGCGCCCGCGCAGCAGCAGCATGTGTTCCAGGACCATGAACGTGACGTCATTTATATTGATGTCGCCAAGCGCAACGACTCGGACCTGCGCTTATGGCTCGAATGGCTCGATGGTGAGGTGGGCAGGGTTCATATGGTACAATATGAGGCCCTTGCCGATCTGCAGCGGCGGCGCGACGACGCGCGGGCTCACGCCAGGATCGTACAGCCTCAAAATCGCGGCGGGGCCTCGGCCGAGACGGCAATGGAAAAGGCGCTCGAACTCCTCCGACTGGGCGCAGCGTTGGGCGCGAGTGATATCCATATCCATGTGCTTCGCGATCACGCCGAAATCAGCGTCCGCATCAAGAAGAGCATCCGCCACCTGCGCGACCTGACGGTTCAGGACGCTCATGATCTCATGATCGCGCTGTATCGTATCGGCCCCAGCCAGGACAATCAGGTCAAGGAGTTCGAGATCCAGGACGGTGGCATTCCAGGCACGGAGCTTGAAGGTTCAGGCCTGGAGAATGTCCGTATCGTCAGAGGGCCGTCCTACCCCGCCATGAATCGCGGTGGCTTCATGTCGCTGCGCCTTCAGTATCGCGGCAAGACAACGACACGCCCTGTCACGCCTGTAGGCGTTAGCCTTCGCATGCCGCGCGCCCCAGACGGGAAATGCCAGCTCAAGGCCATGGGTTTTGACGACACGCAGGTCGATCGCCTCATCTACATGATATCCAAACCCTCGGGCGCGGTGATCATGACGGGACCGACAGGCTCGGGCAAATCGACGACGATGCTCGAGCTCACCAATGAGAAAGCACGCATTTCGCCCGACAAGCGCAACATCTGCATCGAGCAGCCGGTCGAGTATCCCATTCCAGGATCCGTGCAGCTCGAAGTCATCAACGCAGTCAATGCGGAAGAAGCGGGCGCGCAATTCAAGGACAACATGCGCGCGGCGCTACGTATGGATCCCGACAGCATCAACATTGCGGAAATTCGAGATGCCGAAGTCGCCCTGACGTGCTTCGATGCGGCGCAGACGGGTCACGCAGTCATGACGACCCTGCACGTCGATGACATATTCGACTTTCCTCTGCGTCTGCAGAACATGGCCTTCGAACGTCTGGCCTTTCGGGTAACGTGCAACAGCACCATCATTCTTGGCCTTGTCGCTCAACGCCTCGTTCCACTCCTGTGCGACCACTGCAAACAGCCTTGGCCCACCGAGGATGCACGCATGCCGCGGCTTGCACGCAGCGCGCTATGCGAATGGGGCGATACGACAAACGTCTATCGCGCCAATCCGGAGGGCTGCGAACACTGCAACCATATGGGCACCGAGGG
>NZ_AYXS01000003.1:17038-20697 GCF_000505765.1 Asaia sp. SF2.1
CAAAGGCGTCACAGCTGCCCGACGCAGGTTCCGCTCTCGTCCCGATGCAGACAGGACCATGGCAGAGCGCGCAATCGCCCTCGCGTTCGAGGGACGCATCGACCCCAAATCCATCCTGACTGATGTCGGGGAGATCCCCTCCAAGGCGCAGCTTGACCTTGATCGCAAACGCGGTGCGCTCGAGCGCGCCGCCGATCAGCGCAACGCTGAGAAACTGATGGAAGAGGGCGTCTAGCCATGGCGATTGAAATTCTGACGCAGGATCGCAATACCGCAAAGGGAATGCAGGGCCTGACGCCGTTCGGCCGCATCCTGGCACTCTACACATTCCGGTGGGGGCATCGCGAACTTCTCTACGAGATCATGATACCCCGTATGAGAGGTCGAAAACCCAGCACGGCTGAGCGTTTGTTCGAACGTCATATCCGGCGCTTACGTCGCACCAGACGCTCCGCTACGGCGGCGATCCTGGCACGTGCGCATTTCGATATGACGCAACAGGGCCGTAAACTTGCACGTGCGCTACAGTCCGTGATCCCACGCGATGAATACGCGATTATCACTGCGGGCGAAGCGAGCGGAGACGTGGCAACAGCACTGGCGCTATTGATCGATCTGCGCCGTCGCACACGTCGCATAGTGTTCGCCACGCTAAGGATGTACGGCTCGTTTTTAATGTACCTTTCGTTGCTGATCGGGACCATGATTTTCACGGCGCGGCAGGCGCTACCGTCCCTACAGGCAATGATGGATCTCTCGCAGTCCACGCCAACGCCTTCGCAACGCCACCTTGTGAGTGTCGCACAATGGGCTACCGGCAGCGGTCCGGCCTATCTCGGACTTGCGCTGCTGGTCCTCACGTTGGCCCTGATATCGAGCCTCTTCCTTCTTACGGGGCGTGTCCGGGTTTTTCTGGAACGCTTTCCGCCCTGGTCAACCTATCGCGGGCTGCACGGCTACGTCTGGCTTTCTACATTCGTTATTCTCGTCCGATCAGGACGATCGGAGACGAAGGTTCTTGAGCAACAGGCAGAATACGCATCGCGCTGGTTACGCGAGCGTCTGGATCGACTTGCGTTGCTCATGGGCCAACACGCTAAGCTGCTGCCTGCGGCGCTTGATGAATCAGGGTTCTTTTTTCCATCCCCCGACATGATCGATGATATCGACGCGAGATGGACGGGCGACAGTGAAAGCTATGACGGGCTTCTTGAAAGCTGCTCTATCTGGGCGGACGAAATCGAGAAGAGATCAATCATACTAGCACGCTCGGTCGAGATGGTATGTACTTTAACCGTTTACTTTCTGGTCGCTGCGATGACTGGTCAGCTCTACGGATTTATTCCGAAACACTTCTAACTTCAATTCGAAATAGGAATACGACATGAATGCACTCGCGATGATCGGCGGTTTGCTGGTCACAATTTACCTTGCAGCTCAGGCCGCTATCGCCGTTGTCCATATGTTCTCCGGGGGAATGGCATCCACCGCCGTTCAGGACGCGGACTATATCGCCAATCATATCAAATCGAACTTTGGCGGCAATCAGAATGGATCGACAAACTTTTCGTCGGTCAGCAACGCCTTGGCCATCTCTACCGCCTCCGTGCCACGTAGTATGCTGAACGGCGACGGGCAGACCATAAAAGGTCCGTGGTCAACCAGTTACGTCAATCTTTCGAGCAGCGCTGACGGCGGCTCGTTTTACGAAACCTGGTCAGGCGTTCCGGCGTCGGCCTGCTCGGAGCTGGCGAACGCAGCAGCCGTCAATTACATCAATGTAAACGGCACGCAGATCGGCTTCTCCCCCACCTCCAGTGTCTCAACTGCCGTGGCGCAAGCCTGTAACGGTACTGCCGGTGCGATGAACAATATTGTTCTGTCTTACGTGATGAACTTCGAGTAAAATCCTATGGCAGCCTTTGTTTTTCTGGGTCTTGCATTGATCGTGCTTTTTCGGGCGGAAATAGCGTCGGACCGCACGATCTACAAAGGTCTGTTCCCACAGACGCAGAATCAAACCGGGGCTGGTTATGCCTTTCTAGCATACAAAAACGCCGTCCAGTTCTACGTCTCAGATCATCCGGGACTGGAATCGGGTGCAATTCCTCTTTCCGCTCTGGCCCTCGATAGTGGTGTTACAACACTGATTTCTCCGGGCAACACCATTATCAGATCGGATGCTGGCACGACGATAGTTACCTGGGCGGCACCTCAAGCCGGTCTCATCGATGCCGTCATGCAAGCCTCTCAGGGTGATCGCTCTATCGGCACATCCTCGGGAACGCGGTGGTCAACCCCCTATTTTGGCGACATGGGTTCGATCCCTGCCCCGGTCCCTACCGGGGATATCGTCTCTGTCGTCACGTTCACTGGCACCGGATATTCGAATTGACCCGTATCCATTTTCGTCTGCCGGTTCGGAGATAAGTTATCATGCACGAAGCCATGGCCATGATCGCCTCGATGCTTATGAGCATCTACATGACCAGCCTTTTTTCCAGCGTGCATCAGCAGGGGCAGAACCGTGTCGTCTATGCAGCCGCAGCCAGCCAGTTCCAAAGCCTCCTGAATGGCACGAAGTCCTATGTCGATGCCAACTCAGCACAGATTCTGGCATCCGTGCCGGTCGGATCGATCACGCAACTTGGTCTTTCCACACTGATTTCTGCAAATGACCTGCCGCCTAATTTCACGGCATCAAATCCATTCGGACAATACTGGCAAGTTTTTCTTACTCAGCCACAGTCCGGACAGATCGAAGCCTATGTCGATAGTTCTGGTGGCACGGTGCTGAATTTTTCGGCCCTGTCCGCTGTCGTCGGCATGGCAGGAGGGCAATCCGGCTTTGTTCCTCCTGATAATGTCGTGGCATCGCTCAATAGCGGGATCGCAATCGGCAATATGGGTAAATGGCGTTTGCCTCTGTCGGGTCTTCCCAACCCTGGCGCGGGACATTTTTATGGTATCGCTACCGCCTCTGCGAGCGCACAGTACAACAGTGACGTTCTCTATCGCGACAACATACCTGGGCACCCTGAGCTTAACACCATGAATGCTCCTCTGGGGATGAATGGCAATAATATAAATGCCATTGGTAGCGCGCAGGTGAACAACAATGTGAGCGTAGGGAACCAGATTACGGCTCATAGCGAAAGGCTAGATCCCGGCAATAGTCTGCAAATCGGAAACGCCTCGATGTACGGTGATGGCCAGAATGCCGCCATCCGCGCCCCGGAGCGACTTTTCGTGCAGCACCCGGACGGCAGCTTTGCGCCGATTTCTGCAGGCTCGTTGGGACTTCCATCCGGCAACAACCTCACGGAGGGCAGCGCGTCATTCTACGGCGACGACAACAACGCGGCTATACGTACCCCAGGGCAAGTCTATATGCAGCATCAGGATGGCTCGTTGGCGCCCTTAGCGGCCTCGACGATTACCGCCTCGAACGCTGTCCAGCTTAGCGCAAACGCAACCGCGGGCGCGGGCTGTTCCAATAATGGCCTGATCTCCGCTTCGAGCGATGGAAGTGGCACAACGCTGAATTGCGTTAACGGTCGCTGGTCTATTCTCGGCGCGACATTCAACAACGGGTCATGGGTGTCGGGAACGCTCGCCCTGAATGCGACGAGCGGGCCTTTTACGAATAACGCGATCAC
>NZ_AYXS01000003.1:20826-24038 GCF_000505765.1 Asaia sp. SF2.1
GACGGCATCATCATCTGGGACAGCGGGACCTATGTCGGCAGCGGTTACAACAGTAATCAGTCGGCTGAGGTTATCATCCCGCCAGGGAAATCCTATTATGTAATTCCGACGGGTTTCCCCGGCGAAGACGGTGGCTGTTATATCGCGGCGCGGTGGTGAGCATGCTGCCACCTTGCGCCCATATCGCCGAGCTTGCGTATCATGTCCCCACAGCAACCCTTGAAACTGTCGCCGCTCATAATGCAGGTGGCATCGGGCCTATGGGCATTCAGGAAGGGTGGATCCCCTTCCTGGAGCAAGCCGGCTTCGACACGGCCAGGATACGCGATAATGTCTGCTGGAATATCATCGCCGCGGCCTGGATCATCGCTGCGAGCAAGCCGAGAGACGCCTCTCCTCTCGATACCCCGCCTCGACCACTCCCTTTTCACTCTCTCCCTGGGGACCTTGCCGCCTGTGTTGCTGACGCCTCGCGCAGCTACAGGATACCGGAGGCAATCTACCGGGCCATCCTGATGACTGAAGGGGGATCGCTCGGCACGGTCGCCCATAATCGCAATGGCACGGACGACCTCGGTATCGCGCAGATCAACACAAGCTGGCTGCCCCAGCTCGGCCTTCAAGGTATCACCCGAACCCGGCTCCTCGCGGATGGATGCCTGAATGTCCATGTGGGAGCCTGGATCCTGGGGAAAGAACTATCTGGAGCCGACCCGCATGACGCTGGAGATTTCTGGCGCCGCGTTGGTAACTACAATTCCCATACAGCAGTCTACAACCAACGATATCAGGTCAAGGTATGGCGTAATCTCCAGCGCCTCGGCAGGCAGGAAAAAAATATCACGACACTTAGCGAAAAATAATGCTCGCTCTCTGGATCGGCGCATCGTGAGATCGGCTTATGAAAAGCGCTTGCTCCCTCTACGCTGTCTTGCCGTTAGGTCTTGCACTGACAGCGTGCGCGACTGACCGGTCAGATGAGCTACCGATCAGCCAGCAGATGCATCATATCGCTCTTGCCCTCGAGCGATCCGGTCATCCGCGATACCCGATGTCTCGTCCGGAAGGTGTCAGAGCGTCCGAACTGCAAAAGCCAGTCTCCTGGCACTGGCATGGCACGCTGACAAATGCCGTTGCGGCGATCGCAGCCAACATAGGCTGGCGCTATGAGGCATCAGCGCCTCCCGTGCGTGATCCTGTCATCTCGATCGATCTCGACCATGTCACCACTGGCGATCTGCTCGACGAGATCGACGCCGCGGGACGTGCTTACGCACATGTGCAGGCCGACCTTCAAACCCATACGATCAGGATTGCCTGGCATGGTTAACCACGCACATTCGATGCGCCCTTTCATGTTCAGGGCCGCATTCGTCGGATTGATCGCTCTCATGGGGTACTCCGTGCCGGCGCTGGCACAGGAAGCGCCGCAAGCTCAGGAGGAACAACCTGATCCAGGCGCAACAACCGCATCTCTTGGTGCCGGCTCCGCCCTGAACTCACCGGTCTCAGGAGGGCAGGTTCAGCCGCAGATCGAAGACCCTGCTGCCATTCCGTCGCTCGAGGCCATGATGGCGGTGCGCCCGGGCTACACACCGGACCACGAGAAGAGTACCGCTCATAACGCAGCCGTGCGGCAGGCCGCCTGGCGCTATGGGGCACAGAACGGTCTTGCTGCGGAAAACCAGGTAATCCGTCTCCTGCTCAATCGCCGTAGTCGCCAGCTTGACGAGGTATTCGACTTCCGCTCCCTGGTGCTCCCGGTGGACGGTAGCGACATCCTGATGATCCCGCCGGTTATCTCCGAGACCGAGGCCAATTTCGCGATCAGCGAGAGCGGCGATTCAGCGCGCGAAACCGGCCGTATCGACGAGATCATCCGCCCGGAGAATTACGTCAAGGTTCCCCCGACCTGGCGCACCTACCTTGATCGTGAGGTGACTGTCGCTCAGCCCCCGACCGATGCCGTACGCCCGCAGGTCGAGGCGGAGGTCGCCGTATGGCGGCAGGGCGTCGCCGACGGTTTTGCGGCCGGCGTGCGTCAGTCCTCGGAGACGTTCATGAAGGATCTTAACCGGCTGCAGCGCGACATCATGGGGATGGCCCGCTACCGGATGCTGCTTGCCTCAGGCAAGGTGCGCGCGCCGAGCATAGACATCATTCGCGCTTCTGCCTCGGGCGGGCGCAACAAGCTGCTCATCGACGACCAGCAACTACACATCCGCGACCACGCGGGGCTCGATGCCAATGCCCGTCATTGGACCGGGCAGTGAATCCTATTCACCGTCGAAAGGACACGACCATAATGCCAGTGCCCCCTCTGTCCAACGCCCGCACTCGTGGGACCAGCTCAATGCAAGAGATGCGCGAACTGGCCCGGTTCGTGGCGATCTAGGTGATCGCTCTGCTCGTGATACGCACCCTCTTCGTAGAGCCGTTCATCATTCCAAGCGCTTCGATGTTTCCGACTCTTCGGGTAGGCGATTATGTCGCCGTGACCAAATATGATTACGGCTGGTCGCGTTTTTCGATGCCGTTTTCGCCGCCTCTTTTCGAGGGTCGTATCTGGAACACGGTACCCCATCGTGGTGATGTTGCTGTATTCCGATACACGCAAAACACCTCGATCGATTACATCAAGCGAATAATCGGGCTTCCGGGCGATCATATCCAGATGCGCGCAGGTGAGCTCTATCTGAATGGGAGAATGGTTCCCCGTCGGGAACTGGGTCGCTACTCGGTCCAGGATGAGAACCGTTTACCCCAGACCGGCATACGCTATCTGGAAACCCTGCCGGGCAGCGCGGACGCACCTCATGTCACTCATCAGATGCTGAAACTGACCGAGACAGGCGATCAGAACAACACGCGCCAATATGTCGTGCCGGACGGGTATTTCTTCGCTATGGGCGATAATCGCGACAATAGCGGTGATAGTCGCTTCCAGCGCGATAACGGGCAGGATCTCGGCTACGTGCCCATGGTAAATCTGGTTGGCAAGGCACGCTTCGTGTTCTTCTCCTAAGAGGCCATTGATCCGTTCTGGCAGTTCTGGCAGTGGCCTTTCGAAATCCGCTGGAGCCATCTTTTTGCGATCATGCATTGAGATGGTTCGTCGAAAAGCGCTGGTAGACCCCTATGTACGCACGAGCGAAGGCTCGTGCCCCCCTGATATCCCGCCCGATATTGCGAGCGATATCATGTTCTCGGTC
>NZ_AYXS01000003.1:24099-24228 GCF_000505765.1 Asaia sp. SF2.1
TGACCTAGGCGCATCGCAATCCCCAGATCCTGTCCCGGTCGGAGAAGATTTTCGAGAGTCACCAGACAGGGCAGTAACTTTTCTCTCAAACGGAAAGAGACCCACACAATGACCCAGATTTTCTCCAGG
>NZ_AYXS01000003.1:24291-25515 GCF_000505765.1 Asaia sp. SF2.1
GATGCGCAGCGCATGCACCATCACGTGCCGCGCAAGGCAGCGACCAGCCTGAAAGAGGAGCTTCTGAAGGTACCGTTCTACTTTTCCCTGCGGGAATTGCCGAAGACCCTGCGTGCTGGCCTGCCGTACGGTGCCGGAATGGCGTTGGTTTTTCTACTGCTCGTCCCTGGGCTGATTTTCGTCCTGCTTGCCCCGGTCATCACCTACCTCATACTCACACAGTCGAGCGCCGATCTTGTGAACGCTCTGCAGCCTCTCATGCACCACTTATCCCAGGCGCGGCTGATTGGCTTCTTCGACACGGCACGTACAGAAATATATCGGAGCCTCGGCGACATCCTTTTTGTGTTCATGACCAGTAACATCGCTTGTGGTTTGGTAGCTCGCCTCATAGAAGACCGTTCTGCCGAAGAAATGGCTGACATCACGGGCACAGCAACGATGCCGTCCTGATTTCCACCTAGTTTTGTCAACCGCGTCTATTGAGCGCCGCCTCCAGAGACGGGTTGCATTCGTCTTCAACCAAGGAAATGGCGGCCCCGGTCACCTGGGGGATCATGTTCGGTCACGAGTTATCACGTTTCATCACGCTCCTTCTGATGCCTGGTCAGCATCGTTTCTGAAGGTAGGCGGAGTCACCGGAGAGACCCTCGTACGGCCTCTGCTCTCGTATAAAAATCCGTCAGAAACACGAATTCTGAAAAAAAAACCATCGCTCTCTGGATCGCCTTGTCGGACGATTCAGTCATGATGAAGACATATCCCTTCCATGTGCCGGTGCCTCGCTCAGCTTACCCCCGTCTGAACGGGGTTTTCCTGCCATGATCGGTCAAGGCACCGATGGAGGCGATCGCTCCGCGCAGATCGCGTTCGGCATCCTCCTGCTGGCTGTCGCAATCGGTGCGATCGTCATCATGGCGTGGATGCGCTTTCATGCGCAGATGGCGACAGAACTGATTGCCTTGCGTCATGCAGAACTTCAGGTCGCACTGCCCTTCTCATCATGGGCGCGTCGTCTGGATATTGCTGTCATGCAACGGGCGCCACAAGACATGTCCGCCACGACGCTATGGACCGTACTCAATCTGACCGGCGGCGTTTATCGCCTCCTTGCTGCAATCCTGCTCGGACTCTGTACCCTGCTCTGCTTCATGCGTGCAGCGAACACCCGCTTCCCTGGCAGTTACGATCATGCGGCTCTTCAGCGTGAACTCGCCCGTACAC
>NZ_AYXS01000003.1:25641-26331 GCF_000505765.1 Asaia sp. SF2.1
GCTCCTGCCACTCGACCCGCCTTTGACCCCTGCGGAATTTCTGACGCGTCACGCGGTAATCGAGGGAATGTTCCGGGAAATGTCAGCTGAGCGCGCGCTCGGCGCACAATGCGGCCGACCATGGCAGGGTGTCGTCAACGCGTGCACGCTTGCGCAAGCGCTGGCTCTGGTCTTCGCTCTTCACGAGGACCTCCGGGGCGGTGAAGCACAGGATCTACTGGGCGCCCTGTCGCTTTCGATCCCGCACCGCAAACGGGACGCGCTGGAAGGTCCCTCATCGGCCTTGCGAATCCCCGGCAGCTTCTCGCGCATGATCCGGCGCCGCCTCGGCAAGGAAGAGGCGCTCAGACAAAGGATCGATATGCTCGGGACAGCGCACGGGTTCGAGACTGGAATTCTGCTGACGCTTTTGCAAAAGGCACGTCTGCGTGGCGGGCTGCTCAATCCTGGCATGTTTTCGGCCATTCAGTTCTACGACAGATCGCTCTGGCTGGTCCTGCAGGCGGCCACCTTTCCTAGGGAGAAAGGGAACTGGTGGGAAATGAGCACCACGCTTTGCGTCGAAAGTGCAGCCGCGATCGCGCACTGGCAAAGCGAGTGCGAGGCTGGAACAGCACTCGCAACCCCAATTGTTGCCCGCCCCTTGCAGATGCTCCGTCAGATCGCCTCACACCAGACGCGCAACCACGA
>NZ_AYXS01000003.1:26369-26433 GCF_000505765.1 Asaia sp. SF2.1
GGAGGGCGCGCAGTCATGACGGCAAACGCTGAAAGCACGATGTACTGGCCTGAAGATGGCATCG
>NZ_AYXS01000003.1:26472-28485 GCF_000505765.1 Asaia sp. SF2.1
CTCTGACCAAAGAGGCAATTGACCGTCTGATATCATGGGCATCCGGCCTCGGAGCCTCCTCCATCCGGCTCCAGTCAGATCACAGGATCGGTATCGGGCTGCATGGCAAAAATTACCAGGTGACACGGCAAAAGCTGCTCAACACTGACACGAAAACTGCCCTGCGCCATTTTTTCCGTTCTGAAGACGGGGCATCCCTGATTGCGCGCAAGGAGCATATCAACATATCGCACTGCGTCTGGCCCAATCGCCGGGCACGTCGCTACTCGTTTCGCATACAGGCGCATGGATGCCGTGTCGGTGTCAGCGAAGGCATGTCGATCATCCTGCGTCCCCTGGCCGATATCCCCCGCCCGCTCGAGGAACAGGAGGTCGAGCCAGAACTGATCGAGGCCATGAACCAGGGATCGGGCTTCTATCCGGTCTGTGGCCCGACCGGCAGCGGCAAAACAACCCTGCTGGGCGGCTTCGTGCGGGACTGGCTCGAAGACCCGAACGAGCATCGCAATATCATCGAGGGTTCCAAACCGATCGAGATCCTTTACGATCTGGTGAAGCAGCCCTCGAGCCGGATCGACCAGACCGAGATCGGCGCTCATTTTCACAGTTTTCCCGACTTCATCGAAGCGGCCGTAAGGTCCGAGCCGACCGATATCATCGTAGGCGAGTGCAACAACACACAGACGATGATGGCCGCACTTCAGGGCGGCATATCGGGTCATGCCCTGTTGACCTCGCTTCATACGAACGATCCTGCCTCGACGATGCAGCGCATCATCGGTCTGTGCCCGCCTGACCAGGCCGGCTCGATGACACTGGCCGCGGCGGAGGGGATGCGAGTGATCGTCAATCAACGCCTGCTGCCGTCAACGGACGGCAAACGCACGCCGATCCGCAGCTTCATCCGCTTCAACCACGCAAGACGCTCCCGGCTCCTGGATGCGCCGGTCGAGCGCTGGCCGGGTCTCATACGCGAGATGGTGGACAATGAAGGCCAGAGTTTCGCCAAAGCCATTGCGCGGGCGCATTCCGAGGGACGCATCTCGGACGAGGTCGCAGGGCGTGCCAGCCGGAGGGAGGACTGATGAACGTTCCTGAAACAAGATTGCCCAAGACAACGTGGCGCTACACGGCCGAACCGATCATGCTGCTTTTCGTCGATGGACGCGCCCTCATCTTTGGCAGCATCTGGTTCCTGTACCCCGCCTGGTGGACTTTCGCGATTTCGGGTACCGGGGTTCTGGTCTTCTCGATCCTGGGCTGGTTCAGGATCACGCCAGCCATTGCGCTTCGTATCATGCGTGTGTGGTGGTTTGGCCCCATACGCCCCCATATTCCTGCCTACCGGCAACGGGATGCGATCCGATGACGACGATCGCCACCAGTCACCTCTTCGACGCGATGACCGCCTATGCCTTCGAACAGGGCTACAAGGTCACGGAAGGGGCGCATCGTCTACCGGCCGCACCGGAACGGTGGTTTGCGGCCGTTCTCTGTGCGGCCGACGCCCGGTTGAGGCAGGAGGGCGGCGGCGGATGCCGTGTCGGGTTGCGGCAGATGCCCGTCGCCGAGGGATCATCCAACGGAACCACCGTGCCCTCGATTGTTGAGACGCCCGATCTGGGTACGCTCATCGAGACCATGCACGACATCCTCGTCTCGTGCCGCGATCCGGAAGGGTTCATTGCCCTCGAGCGCATCCTCGAGAAGGAGCGCGCGCTGGCATGATACGTCCCCTCGTCCTCATAGCCCCCATCATTGCGGGCATCGTGTCTCTCACGACACCCGCGCGCGCCTCGACGAGCGACACCGAAGTCGCTGACTGCCTCTACGCGGCCGCAGCCGTCCATCATGTGCCGGCGACGCTCCTCTACGCCATTCTCGGCGTCGAAGGAGGCAGGCTCGGGGCAGTGTCGCAAAACACGAATGGCAGCGTTGATATCGGCCCCATGCAGGTCAATGATCTTTGGCTCCCACAGCTCATGATGCACTGGTCCGCCTCGCGCGAGGCGG
>NZ_AYXS01000003.1:28555-32220 GCF_000505765.1 Asaia sp. SF2.1
CGTTTCTGGCCTTGCGCGATAGCGTTTGCGCCAATTTCGAGGCCGGCGCCTGGATCCTGTCGAAGGGCTTTGCGGAAACCGGCGATTACTGGGACGCGGTTGCCCGATACCACTCACATTCCGGGGTCGAGAAAGCCCGTTATCTCCAACGCATCCTGGAGCGCTTCGAGGCCATGGAACGTGCGCGACGCGCCTCCCCGACAACAATCGCCTCCAGATAAGGAAGACCGCCATGCGCGTCACCATCCATCATCCCACCCGCGACTGCAGCGTAAACTATGACGTCGAGCGCGATGTCATCAGCTTTACATTATGGGGCGAAGCGCACGAGGGAGGCAGGGGCTATACCGAGCTTAACCTGCCCCATCTTTCCCTCAAGCGTCCCTATGAGGAAGTCCATCTTCCGGTCGCCGTCGCGCAAGCAGCGAGCATATCGACGAAGCCCTCAGTATCATCCGCCGGGCTCGCAGAACGAATACCCGCGCGATCCAGGTCGACCGTCCGCCGTCTCGTCGGTGGCTCGGCCGCGCTTGGTCTCTGTCTGCTTACCATTCTGTTTCTATACAGGCCCGGGGACCGGGATTCACAAACTGACGCGCACCCTGATGCAGCGTTCAGGCTGCACAGCCTGGAGCGCCCTACCGCATCGCGAGACCTTTCTTCGCACTCTTTTGCATCCTCATCGGCCCAACCATCCCCGTTTCCGGGGCCCGACATCGATTCCTCAACTGACGCAGAGCCTCACCCGGGACCCTACAAGCGTCGGGGCGACGTCGAGCGCTCCGATCATGCAACATTACCGTCACCCGCGCCCGGCTTCGGTATGCCTTGAGGATAGAGCATCATGTCTGAACCGATCCTTGGGCCGCAGGACAGCCATATCGTCCGTCAGGGCGGTTTCTACCGTGATACGCGCCGCCCGGAGACACGGCTATGGGCGTTCATGGCCGATCCGCTCTGCGCGATCGTGCCGCTCTGCCTGACCTTGCTGTGCCTGTTCATACCAGGCCTTTTCGAACTCTGGCTGTTCATCGGGATCCCTTTCACGCTACTGGTTGTCTGGCGTTTGCCCCTGCTGCCCATGCGCATGCCTGTAGCCGCACGCCGGCGTGATCCCAATTTTCGCGATCAACGCTCCAGGCGTCCTGGTAAAGCGACTGGCGACTGGCTCATGTTCGTGGACCGGATCACCCGGCAGCCTGGATTTCCATCCACCGGCGACATGCGCACGCATTGCATCGTGGCCGGTACGACCGGTTCGGGTAAGACCCGGACCCTTCTGTGCAAGCAGGCCAATGTCGTGGCGCAAGGATCAGGTTTCACACAGGTGGATGGCAAAGGCAGCAACTCGAACTGGAAGGATGTGCTGTCACTCGCGCGCATGCATGGTCGCGAAGCCGAGGTTAGGGTCGTCAACTTCCTGACGTCATCTGGATCACGCGAGACGCATACATGGAACCCGTTCGCCCACGCCAATGCTGACGGCATCAAGAACCTGTTGATCACGCTGTTCATCGCGTCCGACGCGGGCAACGGCAAAGGCGGGTCACAACAGTTCTTCGTGGATCGCGGCATGGACCTGATCGCTACATTGAGTGAGCTCCTTGCCTGGATCCGCGACGCACGTCACCTGCCGATCAACCTGCCCACATTGCGCCGGCTGACGTCGGACTTCGACGCCCTGCGGCTCCTGGTCCTCGACCCTGATAGCGAGGAAGGGCATCCAAGGCTGGAATACTGGTCCCATGCGGAACAGCGTTTCATCGACGAGGATCTGCGCGCCCTGCCCCCAAAGGACGGGCGTCCACGTCCTGCTCTGCCAGAACCCATACGGCTCCGCATCCTCAACTATATGCGTGAAACAGGCGGATACACCCCGGGCAAAGCGGTGTCCGCGCAGGAGAAAGTTCGGGAGCAGCACGGCTACGTTGTCGGTGGCTTTGGTGCGACCTTTACCCAGTTGAGTGGCACATTGGGGCACATATTCAATGTCGATATCGGTGATATCGACATGCATGACGTACTGTTCAACCGTCGTATTCTGACGGTCATCCTCCCTGTTCTCGAGAACGATAGGAAAATCAACACGCGTCTGGGGCGCTTCATCCTCAATGCGATCCGCTACGGCCTGGCGCCGGGTGTCGGCGGCCAGCTTTCAGGCGACATCGACAAGGTCATCAATAACCGCTTCTCGAATGCGCCCACGGTCTATTGTCTGGATTTCGATGAGATCGGCATGTACGCCTCCGAAGGAGCACAATCCATTCTGTCCCAAGCGCGCGATCTCAATTTCTCGACGACGCTCGCGTTCCAGGAAGTCAGCTCGCTGCAGGACGCGCTGGGCAAGCCCGCTGCCGATGCGCTGTTGTCCAATCCACGCCTGCATTTCATTATGTCGCTGAACGACAACACCGCCACCAAGCAATGGGTGGAAAGCGCCGCACCTCGCCTGCCGGTCTCAGTGAATACGAATTATCAGGCATCCAATGTCACAGGTGTCTACCTCGATCCGGGTCGCGCCGATGTGCGTGAGATGCCGCTCTATACCTGGCACGATGTCACCAGCCAGCAACCCGGACAGTGCATCGTTACCTTCTATGGCAGACGCATCTATGCGGAAGTTCCCAACATCCAGCTGGCCAACAAGGGCTATCTGCGCGTCCCTGCCAACCTCACCCTTCCCCGCAATAGCGAACAAGGACCTCCTGTCGTGACAACGATCCCTGCTGCACGAACGCAGGCCGCCACCAAGCTCCTCGGACGGGCAGACGCGCTCACCGAGAGCGATCGAGCGGGGCCGCAGGGGCAGATGCGTGTTTTCTGCGACGCCTATCGCGAGGCCTTGTCGCTGGATACGGATCCCGATGCGGAACTTCGGATCGTGTATCGTGAGCTCGCCGCCGCCTTCAGGCCGAACCCGGCCGATCGCCAGCAGAACGGCTCAAAGGCCAATTCCCCACCTGTTTCGAAAAGTCCAGACGTGCCAGAGCGCGGCACCAGGGCCTCTAAGTCAGACACCGGGAATAAGGCAGGAACGCCCCCGACCGATGCGGGCGAAGGCTCTACATCCGGCGGCGTGACACCTGATGCAACGCCATCCCCAACTGACGCGGCCGATCACGACCTGGATGAGAACGACCCTTTGCTGCCCCCCCTTCTGAGGTTGGGCGCGCGCTCGCAAACTCTACCCGTTGCAACAGCTTCAAGGCCAGCGAGGATTGATACCGACCCGCACGTCGCTGAAATCGTCGCGAGGCTCGAACTACTCGAGAAGGAAGCTGCTCAGAGTCCAAACCCCGAGATCTGAACGAATGACGCACGCTCAATCTGACACAGGCATCGAGATCACGAGGTGGGTCGAACGGAATTTCTCTTCTTTTTAGAAGGAGCCGGCGCAGGGGCTTCAGCCGCCGAGCGACGTGTTCGCTTTCCTTGCGCGGGTACCAGTTCGGGCACGGGTTCGACGGGTGACCTCCTCTTCGCGCCAAGGCCAATCTTCTGCGCGAGCGATGAGCGGTAAGCCGCGTAGTTGGGAGCAACCATAGGGTAATCGCGTGGCAGACCCCATTTGCGCCGATAATCATCTGGCGTCATAGCGTAGCGTGTACGCAGATGACGCTTGAGAGTGGTGAGCTTTTTGCCGTCCTCGAGACATACCAGATGAT
>NZ_AYXS01000003.1:32293-34396 GCF_000505765.1 Asaia sp. SF2.1
TCCAACGTCGCCTTTTGCTGAGGTATCCAGCCCGGCGAGGGTCAGATGAACCTGCCGGATAAAATCAGGAACATCCTGTGCGCTCATTATGGTGTTGTTGTTCCCTAAATGCGCGGAAACGATGCGCGAGAGCGCCGCTAAAAGATCGGAGCAAGACAGTTTTGAATCATCCATAAAATAATACTTCCCTCTTTGAAATTTAGATAATCGGTGCGCCTTTAGGTGTAAGAACTATACTGGTACCTTCTCCATAAAGTCACAACCCCGCTTCGCTCGACACGCCTCGACAATACATTTCAGGGCGCACCAGATCACATCCCCGGCGACTGGCTCGGAGCGCGCTCCCTGATACGCTCGCGTTCCTGTTGCTTGCGGGCCTGCTCGGCCGCCTCCTCACGACGGGCCTCAGCCTGCATGGCGCGGGTGAGTTCAAAGCCCGTCTGCTTCAGCAGATAGGTCAGATCCTTCCAGTCGCCGGGTGCGGTCGCTTCCAACACTGCATTCTCGCGCTTCGTCTGCAGTTCAGCGGCGGGACTGCGATCAGCCATGTGAACGCGCTCGCTCTTGATCGCTGCCGCAAGCGCTTTCGCCCGCAACGTCTCCAGTTCCTTCTGGCTCATGACCAGATCCAGACCCAGCGCCTTGTAGTCATGCCTGCCCAGATCGGCCGCCACGCGGTTCCACAGATCCGCCATACGGACCGGATCGGGATCGCCCAGAGCCCGTGAACGCAACTCAGCCTCCCGGACGGCGGCTTCGGAGATCATTGTCCAGCCACGATAAACATGACGGGTCTCGGCGACATAGGCCATGAATCCGGTCATGCTCGCCGTACCGCGTGGCATGGCGTTGATATGCTCGTCCGAGGTGATACCCTGTGCCGCATCGATCGTCATCGCATGGCCAAAACCCAGGCGGATACGATCGGTGTGCTTCACATCGCGCAGATCGTCCCAGGACACGAACCCTTCCCTGCCCTGCCGGTTGCGTAAAACGAGACCGTTCTCCTGCACGTCGCGCACTGTTACGAAATCACCATTCGACCCCAGGGAGTGCCGTCGCACACCGTGGGGGGTTCGCACGCGGCACTCGATCCTGTCGAAAAGGCGGATACGGTCGTTGATCGCCAAAGGCAGGTCGTATTGTTCGCCACGCTGGTCGATCGCACGCACGACAGCTCGATCCTCACCGATCTCGCCCCGTGCCTTGAGATGGGCGCGAATGGCCTGGCTGATATCGGCCACATCCGCGTTTGTCGGCGCTGAGATCGTCACGCCGCGCGTATAGCCGGCAGCAAGCAGCATATCGCGCCGGCGCAGATAGAGCCGCGCGATATCCTCGACTACCTCGCGATGCGAGCCTCCCACAAGCCGTACGGTCCCGTCCGCCCGTTTCATGTCGAGGGCTTCTCCAGCCCGAACCACATCTGCCTCGCGCTGTTGAGCCTCGCTCTTGGATGGGTCACGCCCGTCACTGCGAAACAAGGCCGCGATCGCCCGGTCACGCTGGGATTTCTGACGCAGGGTCGACGTGATCTGTGGAAGATGAGACGGGGGAAGGGCGCGCAGAAGAAGCTCGATGGAATCGCCTGCCTCGATTGCCTGACCCTGATCGCGATCGCCCAGCATACGCATACTGAACCCCATCTTGTTCTGATGCTCGAGGAGCTCGAGAAACGGCTTAGGCGCGATCTGGCTCATTTCGTCGATCACCAGGACTGACTTGTCATCGAGGACCAGTTTCCCGGATTTGAACTCACTGAGCAGGCGGGTCAGAGCATAAGTGCGATCAATGCCCGCATCGCGCAGGGCTTCGGCCTGGCGCCAGGCGATACCGGTGCCGACGACCTGGCGCCCCTCTTCCTTCCAAGCGCTTACGAGCGGTTTGAGAAGGGCGGTCTTCCCAGCGCCGGCTACACCCATCAGGAAGGCGATGCGATCGGCTGCGCCCAACGCATGGATGGCCGCAAGCTGGGCCGCGCCATGTTCGGGCTCAGAGGTGAAGTCGAGCCCGGACGCCGCGATCGCGCGACGCAGCACCTCCGGATCGAGCCGCCCTGTCTTATCCTCCAGCATGCGCTCGATATGCTGCGAGACGCTCTTT
>NZ_AYXS01000003.1:34498-36746 GCF_000505765.1 Asaia sp. SF2.1
TGGGTCTGCACACCGTTGAATACGATGCCGCGCTTCTTGATCAGCTCTACCACACGCTCGATATCATGCTCGCCCTTGATACCGACCCCGATCAACCCGCGCGTTGCATGGACGCGCAACAGTTCCGCATCGAGGACGGCAGCACTTTTGAAGTCGTCTGCCACCAGCTTTATCGCCACTTGATAAGCCGCGTCGTGCCGCTCTTCGTCCGAGAGGCTCTGAGCCTTGTGCCTGGTCATCACACTCGATGTCTCCCAGCCCAGCTCCTTCGCCATTTCCTGCCAGATCTCCTGCTCGTTTCCGCCCGTCCATTTGGCCTGACGAAAGATCTGGTTGGTCTGGGACAAGATGCGGAATTTCTCCTCGGCCGACAGCTTCTGCCATTCCCGCCCCTGGCTTGCCACGAAGTCCTCGGCGCGCTTTTGCGTGTCCTTGTGCCGCTTGGAGAAGAAATCACGCGCGTGTTCGGGCACTGCGTTAACGCGGATGGCACGATGCGTCTCATCCACCTGAACCTCAATACCGAGCTCTCGCAGGCGTTCTGCGAGGATTGCCTGGAAATAGGCACCAAAGAGAAAAGAGGTCGTCTTCGTAATCCGAGCACTGTCCAGCGATCCAAGATGACCGCTTTGCGTCGCGACCGCGTTGAACAGATGGTAGTGGATATGGGATTGCGGATCGCCTGCTACCGGCACCTCGATGACGGCAGTTGCGCCGTCCGGTCCATCCTGGATTTCGAGCGTCGGTCGCGCCGTGTGGTGGCGATAGAAGACGTACGCGGTCTCACCTTCCTCGGCGTGAGCGGTTTTGCCGTCCCCGCGACGCGCGACACCGACGTGATCCATGATCATGCGCATGGTCTCCTCGCCGGCCTGATGAATGGCATGCCAGATCGCGGCGCGCTCGAGCGCGGTTCCGCAGAGCTCGGCAGCGAGGGAAACACTCTTGTCAGGGCTTGCCGTGAAGTCCCAAGCCGAAAGGTCACGCTTTTTGCCTTGACCGGCCCAGGCTTCACCCGTGTCCGCGCGCTTTGCCTCATACAGGCGTGCCAGGGCTGCATCCGTCGGCGGCGCGCTGGTATCGACGCCAAGCTGATCGGCAATGCGCGATCCCATGCCCGCCATCCAGGCACCCCGCCCGTCGCGCCCCGTATAATAGGCCACTACCCGTCCGCCGCGATCGGCAGAGGGATCCTCCTCGATCCGGACGTCTTTATCCGCCTGCGTCCGGCTCTCCTTCATATAATCGACGATAAGGGCGCCCTGCCCTTTCGCAGAGATCTTGCTGTAGGTGATCATGCCCCGTGCCCAGCCTTGTGCGATGCCGGATCGAAGCCGGGCAGGCGACGAATGTCATCATGCATGCTCTTCACCGCCTCGATCAGCTCCTTGAGAAGAGCCGTCGCCGATTCACCCTTGGGCGGTTCCTCGGGATGGAGAGCGGCGTGGATCTGGGACAAAAGCCTGCCCTGCGCAAAAACCGTCTGAATAAGGAGTTCCTGCTCCAGGCGGATGGTTTCGATCTTGATACCGATCGAGGACAGCGTTGGGTCTGCGGGGGACATGATGAGGGCCTTTCCAGTTCATGGTCAGGACAGTCTTCGATTGATCCATCCAGAGTTCGAGCAGGTTTTTTTGCTCAGCCCTGAGAAAAAGGGTGTTGTATTGACGGGACACGATTGCGCTCCGTGCAGGGGCCGCATTAGCGTTGTATCTTACTCAGGGAGTTGGACCATGAATCTGCATGATCTCGTCACTCAGGTCAGTCAGGAAACCGGACTGCCGATGCAGGATGTCAAACGCGTCATACAGGCGAGTTTCGGCACCATCGTAAAGACCGTGGCGGCCGATGAAGACGTCGTTCTGGTTGGCTTTGGGAAATTCGCGCTGAAACACAATGCGGCGCGCCAGGGTCGGAACCCCGCAACAGGGGAGATGATCGATATCCCGCCCTCGCGCGGCATGCGGTTCGCACCGGGCAAGCCGGTCAAGGACACGCTCAATCCGCCCGAGGAACCGAAGGCGCTCCCGGCAGCAAAGCCAAAAAAACAAAAGACGGCATAAAACGCCACCGCTTTTCTCAGCAGTCGCATAATTGCCATCCACTCAGGTTGCGAAAGACCTGCACACCGTCGCGCACCGCCATGACGCCGCTTACAGAAACGGCGACTGAACACAGGTCATGTCCGTCGATCGATCTTGCAGAAATCGGATCGTCGCATGCGATCAGACCTGATCGCGCAACGGTC
>NZ_AYXS01000003.1:36819-37011 GCF_000505765.1 Asaia sp. SF2.1
CGTCGGCAGGCTTATCTCGCCGGACATCCCCCAGACACTGAAAAGGCCGTTCGGCGCTATACTTGATGATCGGACACCAGACAAATCGTTGGTCCGGTTACGCGCGCGAGCAAGGCGGTTGCCGCCTGTCCGAAGGTATATGGTACGCCACTGCAGGTCGGACAGGATCCTCGGTTACGTGATGCTCACCGG
>NZ_AYXS01000003.1:37062-37853 GCF_000505765.1 Asaia sp. SF2.1
ACGTCTCTGGCAATGGTCGGCCAATGGGAAGCCATATACTGACGAGAGTACGGCGAGATTACATCGGGTTATCCCCTATCGCAGACCCGAGTATATTCTGCGCCGACGCAGTGCGGACGATGCGTGAGTAATGAACGTCTATTCTTTCCGGCATCGCTCAGCGGACGGGCTCAGCACGCGCAATACGCCATGGCCTTCAAGGCAACGCTCGAAATAGGGTATGGCCATGCGCGGCACCTGATGGATCACAAACTCTGATCCTCCTGGAACTTGTAACCACCAGCCTGCGCCCTCCCTGTGAAAGACGGGGCCGCCTTTGCGATAGCTCACCTGTTTTCCAGGGCGCACGATACAGGGCTTTCTGAGTACCCCTGCGATATGGCGCCCACCCAGATAGAGATCGCTATTGAGGCGATAGAAGGGTTCGGTCGGCGTGTCGCACGCGGATACGACGATCTCGAGATCGCACAAATCCTCGAACCGTTCCGGATACCCATCCACCCCCCAGATGGACATGCATATGCCGCGCACGTTGTGCTCGTATGCCCGCTCGAAGCTCCAGGCATTTATGTCCGGGATCCAACGTCCCCTATATCCCCGCGCCCGGTATGCCAGGTCGGGGTGGAACGGCGCTCTTAGGTGAACGCTCTCACCCGCTGTAACCGCCACGATAACCGCGAGTTCTTTGACTTGCAGGTGAGGCGCGGCCCTACTCAATGGTCGCCTTCTTTATGCGCGAGATCTGCAAAGGTCGCCCTCAGGTAACCTGCGACGTCGGATCGGTTTTCTGG
>NZ_AYXS01000003.1:37945-39570 GCF_000505765.1 Asaia sp. SF2.1
AGGCTGCGACTGGCTCGAGACCGGCATCGATCGATCTTTGGGTCACACGGCGCAGAAGCTCACGCTTGCCAGCCGTCCGCTTGCCCCCCTTGTTACGCAGTGCCTCGACGCTCTCGGCACTATCCGTGATACCCAGAGCTGCCTTGCGTGCCTGTATCCGCTTTTGCATCTGGTCCCATCGAACGGGTCGATTGACACGTGACATCTCACAGTCTCTCCAAAAGCGTGAAGTCACCACCTTCTTCACTGCATCTCAAACGCAGATATCCCATATCGAGCTTTTCGGCCAAACGAAAAAGTACCGTCGCCTGGCGGAGCCGGGAATCGTCCGAGGGCGAAGCTACCGCAAACTGCGCCAGACGGTCCGCAATCATGTCTTCAATACGCGGCAGTTTGACAATTGGTCCCTCACGTAGTTGCAGGGCGAACAGCCTCTTTCTGTCGGCGCGTCCGTCAAACAGCGCGCTCCCCACTGCCTGGACGCCGTAGCGTGGATGATCGGGATGGAAGTATCCGACACGCAGCTTTCCGCATCTGTCTTCTCTCCTGAAGCCAGATGCGATCATGGCCTGGTCGAAGGCTTGATCGTTGATCACGACAAAATCGAAATCGCCAGATGAGAACGCACCGGCGGTATAGATGACGGTCGCGGCCCCACCGACAAGAACGGCATCATGGCCGGTGCCCGATCGGTAGGCTTCACAAACTATCCCCAGCGCATCGAGGCAGTGCCAGAAATCGTCAGGTATGCTCATGAGCCAGACCTTACCATCCCAATCCAGAGCAAGCCAGCAGAGCACCAACACTGCCAGACGTTCTCCTTCAGGGAACCGCTTCATATGAGGCGCATGGTCCTGTCTACACGCCTCGCCGACGCGTCCATGTCTGTGGTCCTGATTTCGACAATCTACGCAGACTGAAAGTCTGCATTTGTGTGTTAGACCCCTTCCCACCCAAAAGGTGATACGCTCATGAGACGGTGGCGATCCGTGTACGATACGTTATCGATGCGGAAGTGTTGCGCTTTGGCCGAGACCGTGGTAGGCGGGACAACATAGGGAGAACATCATGAGCGCTGCTGTCGCCGATATTTCAGGCATGCTCGATCTGGTCGGTCACGGCCAGAAACACTCCCGGCTGTTCCACTTCCTGAAAGAGCATCACGACGCGATCATTGCGAAACAGGAGGCCTGCGGCGATCCGATGGACTGGAGGGCTTTGTGCCCCTGGTTCGCCGAGAACGGGCTGACGAACATACAGGGAGAGGTGCCGTCGGTAGGGTGTGCAAGGCTCACCTGGTACCGTGTCAGGCGGGCAATCGGCGCCCTGCGCGACCGTCATGCTCAGGCCGTCGAACGGGCCGAGGCCGAGAAAATGCGCAGGAAAGCGGAGAAAGCTGCAGCGGCTCAGGCGATGCGGACACCTGCCCGCGAGCCATTGCCATCACCGGTTCAGCATTACAGGACAGCGGAGGAAATCCGCCTCTCCCGTCCAGAGGCATCACGGCATATTCCTCTGGACGATCCTTATCGGGGCGGGCGCCCCCAATACGCACCGGAGATACTCGCAGCTTGCGCGCCGCCCGCCTATCCAATGCATGAACCCTCCGCGACGCCACGCATCGA
>NZ_AYXS01000003.1:39649-44124 GCF_000505765.1 Asaia sp. SF2.1
GGACACGGTGCCGGTCGCCCCGGACACTGCGTCTGACGCGCCCGAAAGACCTGACTGGCTCGATCCCACGATCCCGGGGACTTTCCTGCGGAGCGACAATCTCCCTGAGCCGGGCACGGTCTGGAAGAAAAGCTTCGGGGGCAATCACGTCGTTTGCGCGCTGGGGCTGTTCAGGATGACGCCAATCGAGCTTTGCGATCGCTGGCCTGCGTTCCTGGGCTCGGATAACTGGCACGATGTCCGCAAGTTCGCGAGCGGGGTCGAGAACGGAACCCTGCGGGTCAGGGAGGGCGATCTGTGCCCCGCCACCAAGGCACCGTGGCGACAGGGGGCGGATCTCCCGGGCTATCGCACCAAGCTGGATTTCGAGACAGAGCTGGAATGGGAGAAATATGTGCGCGACGAGATCATGGCACGTTGCAAGTCCCAGCAGGAGATGACCCAGCGCGAACTCACCATCACGCTTTTCTGGGGACGCTGAGAAAAAAACGGCGTCTCGTGATTTTTATCGCTCGCTCTCTGGAGCGCAACGCGATGTGCTTACGCCGTGAGGCATCGCGTCCTGCGCTGCCGTAACGGAGACAAGATCATGCGGGCAGAGCCTCCGATCGATAAGAAAACACTGATGGTCACGCAGGTTGTTCTGCGCCTTTTGAAAGCGGCAGCAAGAGGGCGCACGGGCAAGACGTTCATCTCGCGTTATCTGTTGCACAGAGCGCAGGCGGCAGGGCGTCTGCTGGATATTGCGGATGGGGATTTCCGCAATGGTAAGCTCCACACTGTGTTTCCCGAAGGTAAGGGCGGCACGCCCCGTCCGAAGGATGTGTCCGTTCCTGGCCTGACGAAGTGGTTCGGCGAACGGCTGAACGACGCGGTTGCTGCCCAGCGTTCCGTATTCTTCGATCTGGGCGCCGGTGAAACGGCCTCTGCGGAACTGGCGCGTGACATGGATCTGGGGGGCTTTCTGCAGGCGACCGGGTATCGCCTGACCAATCTGTGCTTCGCCGGACCGAACCAGCTCGATCTTCAGCATGTGTTCAGTCTTTTGAAAGCTGAGAAACATATCCCCAGTGACGTCGTGCTGTTCCTGAATGAAGGCGTGGTTACGCCCGGCGTCGATGCACAGTCCTTCTTCCGGGAATTTTCTGACAACGATCCTCGTGCGCGTAGCCTCAAGGCTGCTGGCGGCAAGATCGTCACGATCCCACGCCTGTCGAATGCCCAGACACTGGAAGCCCGTGATCTCGAAGTCTTCCCTTTGCTTCAGTCGATCCGCAACGAGGACGGCTCTTACAAGGTGAGTCCCCTGGATGATTTCATCGTCCGCAAATGGGCCGACGACTTCGAGCGCAACATCGCAGCCGTGGGTGCCGCGGAGTATCTCCCATGACTACGGCCCCAAGCGATATTCATGAAACCTACCGGCGCGCGCTAACGCGTGCCGGACTCACTCCTGAGGATCCGCTATGGACGGTTCTTTGGGAAAATCACCTCGCAACGGTCCGGGTTCAGGAGGCTTATGACAACCTGACGGTTGAGGCGAAGGCGGCTGTTTCCGCAATTCTGGATGCTTCGGCCGGAGCGAGAAACCGGGCGGCGGCCGACCTGAAGATCATAGAAACCGAGCGAAACAAAGCCATAGCGATCTCTGAGGCCGTTCGCGTCCGGACAGAGCAGTTCAGCACGGAGCAGGCGAATGTGATGGTTGGCGCGATCGTCAACGAAGCCCTGGCGTCCCTGAAGGGAGCTTTCCTCGGTATGTGGAAGGGCGAGCTGGAAGGGGCGATGCTGGACATCACGCGGCCGTCCACGATCCGCTGGGCGGTGACGGGCTTCATTGCGGCGGTGATTACGATCGTGAGCCTGATGGGAGCGGGCGCCTGGTGGGAGCACAGGCATATCGGGTATCAGGCAATGGTAGGCGGCCAGTGCCTTGAAAATATGGTCGCCGATCCAAAGAGCAACGTCTTGTGGTGCCAGCTTGATTCGTCACAGGTCCACAAGCAGGACCAGCCAGCCGCACAAAGCGCCGAGAAACGCTGATTGAAAGTCTCGATGCGAGCGCTGTCCCTGCTTTCCAGCCCGAAGGGCCGTAGGCGTCCCGTAAGGGACGCCGGAGCATATCCACAGCGCACGCGCTCGACCGTCAAGAGTCGAGAGCGCGTGCGCTGTGGATATGTGGCAAGTGGGGGCAACGCGGCCCCGCGAGGCGACGAACGCCTCGCATTTTATTTGTGTCCAATTTTGCGCTGAATATCGATCAATCCTTTGCCACATCACGGAGAAGACAAATGAGCCCGTCCACTGGAAACGACAGTTGTGAGGTGCTGAAAATCACAGTTTATAGAGAGACGGTCTATGTAAGGCTGGACGAGGTGGATTTCCTGATGGAAGCCGAAAATATTGACGATTTCCCCGAAAACTACCGTCCACTGCTTTCCATACGTGGGACACCCTTCATCATTCATGGCGTGATCGACAATTATATCAGGCATACGGTCAAGAAGCCGTATCCAACCGAGATTACACAACAGAATGTGCAGTCTGTCATCGGCCTGAAAGACCCTTATTTCGGCACCTTACTGGCGATTGCTGCGGGCTCGGACATTATCGTCCATCCCGATCCTAAGGCGACACCCTATGCGAATGGCACGCTATCGCTGCTCGGATTATGAAGCCGCGGGCGGGATGACTGCCTTTCGGGCGGACGGGAAACTCGACTGGACGTAAAAAAGGCGGCTCGCGAGAGCCGCCCCGATTTTGCCCAGCGGATACGCCAATCTAGTGCGTGATGAAGCGGGCCACACCGGAAAAGGCGGTGGCAATGGCGATCACCGCGCCGATGATGCCGATTGTCCATTGCAAAGCGCCGATCTTGGTATCGAGCGCGCCCAGCTTGGCGTCGAGAGCACCCATACGCCCGTCCAGACCTTCGATCCGAGCGGCGAGTGGAGCGGTAGCCTCTTGCATCTTCATGGCGATGTAATCCTCCATTGAGTCGACGATCTCGGTCGCCTGCTCGTCTTCTATATTGATGGTCTTGAGGGCTTTGAACAAGGGGAGTTGCATGACTGAGCGCATTTCCTTGTGAGGGGAGAGGGACCGGACCCTTTCGGGTCCGGCGGGAAGGATCAGAAACCGAGGGCTGCGGCTTCTTCGGAAGCGGCGCGCTCGGAGACGCTGCGGCTGTTCTTTGGCTGGTAGGGCTGCCAGTCGCTCCCCATGAGGTCGCGGTAGGCTTCGCAGGCCCCGGCAGCGACAACGGCGAGAGACCAAGCGTGACCGGCCTTTTCGGCGGCGACGGTGCGCATCTCGGCGGCGCGGTTATCGCCTCCATCGACGCCCTGCCGGTCCTCGTCGCGGTGCTCGTTCGAGAAGCTGTTTGTCGCATCTTTGGCGGCGAGACGCTTGCCCTCATAGAAGTGTGCAGCGCCGTAGGCGGAACGAATGACGCCGTCCACGATCCGGTCGAGGTGCAGTTTGAGGGCTCTGAAATTCGTGCCGTGGCGGCCCTCAAAAGTCAGGATAGGGGCCATTGTTTCGTACTGGTCGCGTACCAAGGACAGACCCGCGCCGAAAAGTTCGTCATATTCACCGACCTTGACCGAGGGGAATCTGGTGGCGATGTGCTGCATCTGGATGTCTGTGGGAACCAGCCGCTTGGTCAGTTCGAGCGTAGGGGCGTTGCTGGCCTTCACGTGGGCCTCTGCCTCCTTGAAGCGGCGGACCTGCGCGGCGGAATACTTGCCAGCGTCTGCGTTACGGGCGATATTGCGGTTTGCGTCTGACATGAAACCATTCTTTCATTCTGGCGAAGTCCCGGAGTGGTGTTCGAGCACCTTCCGGGGCGCTTTTTGTGTGGGGCGTTATTGCCTGTCCACAAGTAAAGTTATATCGGCATTTCATAAGAAATAGAATAGACAATGCTGCATGGATACTTCCATAGTCATGTACTGTCTGCATAGTAAGGGATGAATATTGCGCCATTATATACATCGCTTTACGTCATTAAATACTACTTGTACTTCTTCTATTCATGAGCAGGCAGAAGTACACAGCACAATAGGCTCACCGCGTGGGGGCGGCGTGTGACGCCGCAGCCGTAGGCCGCGCGCAGCGCGCCCATGCCGTGCCTCGCTGTCACGCGCCAAGCCCTTTTCGCGTTATTGCGCACTCAGCGCTGAAAAACGATCAGACCGCCGAACAGCGAAGCCGTTACGATGAACAGGTTCAGGCCCAGAACGGCCCGCCGTCCGAGCCTCGCGGCGCGATACTGGATCGGGAGAAGCGCGCCCTTGCCGACCAGCGCCAGAACCAGTCCGGCCCCGATCCATTGCCAGTCCGGCCATGCCAGCCGCGAGGCCGGCCAGTGAGCCGCCAGCCCGGCGAGCCAACCGGTATGGAACCCGTGCGGGAAGTGGTGGCAAAGCCACTGCCAGACCGGCCTCATCTGATCGGCGGTCAGATAGCCGTCC
>NZ_AYXS01000003.1:44265-44417 GCF_000505765.1 Asaia sp. SF2.1
TCCTCACGCGATTTTCGGGTCTTCGGCTGATGACCGGTCATCAGGATGTCTCCGCATCGATAGGAATGCCGGGCGTAGGTGACAGTGCATCTGTCGGGCGGGCGCCCATGCGCCCTGGAGAGACCTTGCCAGTTATCCGCGGCATGCGGCGG
>NZ_AYXS01000003.1:44480-49869 GCF_000505765.1 Asaia sp. SF2.1
TGCCCTGCGTGTCATGTCAGGCCTGCCATCCTGCCAGACCGTCCCATGCCTTTGAGAGCGCCGCCTGCACAACACCCTGAGCCACAGGATTACGAGAAAAGGATTTCGATCCGCCAAGGGCTTTCGCCCTGGCCCGCAGAGCGGCGAGCCCGTCTGTGCCATGCAGCTCGCCTACCAGTAATGATCCGTAGCGTCTGAGAAGAGCCATGGCATGGGTCTCGATGTCTCGATGGGTCGCCTTATGCGCACGATAGGCCTCGAGCGAAGCAAACTTCTCTGGCTTGCCCTCGATCGTCACCAGCTGCATGAGCGCTCCGAGCGCCACCTCATGCAGCGAGGGGCGATCTAAGGCTTTCGCTCTCAGGCGCGGCCGGACGCGTCTGGACTGATGAACGGCACGATGCCTCATGATGGGCTCCCTTCAAACACGGATGTCACAGCATTCGACCGTGGCGATCCGGGTGCATGCAGTGTTTCAGGTTCAGGAAGACAGCTTGCGATCCAGAGAGCATGCATGAAATTTGAGGTCGGATCGATTTTTTGGGCTCTGGTGCGTGGCTGTGCAGGAACGTATCGTGAAGATCCACAGCTTCATCCCCGGAATCTGTGGGTAAGTCGCCTGTCATCGCTTTGTTTGGGCACGCCCCTGATCACGATGGGCCATGCACGTCCAGACCGTGCCATAACGGCGATCGGCGAACCCGAAACACGCCCCCTGGCGACAGAATGCGCAATCATGCGCCCAGCTGGAATATGTTTTCAGCGTCCTGCGTGGTCCATCCCGGCATTCGGACGCTGCATCGCGATTAAGGAAGGTATGCTGCGTCTCCGACATTACCGGGGTCCCTCTCCGTTTCCGCCCGCCTGACGCAACGAGCCCTCGATCATGCAGGGCGTCGGGATTTCGTCGATAAAGCAGGAGGCTTCGTTCCAGCGATTGCCGCGCTTGATGGCCCAGCTGATGGTGACACGCTCTCTCGCGCGCGTCAGCGCGACATAGGCCAGGCGACGTTCTTCATTGGCGTCTTTCCCCTCGCTGAATTGCGGGAACAGCGTGTTCTCCCATCCCACGAGAAAGACATGGCGAAATTCCAGTCCTTTGGCGCCGTGAATGGTCATGAGCCGCACCCGGCCGTCCAGCCCGTCCCCGGGAGCGCCCGCGCCGAGGGCGGCATGATCGAACAAGGCTTCACTGGTCGCAAAGTTACCCGCAATCGAGATCAGTTCATGAAGGTTCTGCAGAGGATCGAGGCCTTCCTCTCCAAGCCTGCGCAGCATGTCGCTATATCCCACACGCTGCAGAAGCATCTCGATGCGCTCGCCCAGCATGAGATCCTCACCCAGGGCCACGGCGCGGATGGTGGCCAGAAAGGCATGCAGCCGGGCCATGGCACTTCCCTGCCCCTGCATCTGTTCGGCTGCGACGAAGAGAGAAACGCCCTGCTCTTCGGCAGCCTGCTCGATGCGCGCGAGTGTTTTGGCGCCGACACCCCGCGCAGGCAGGTTTACGACGCGTCGGAAGGCCTCATCCGACTGACGTGACTCCGCGCTTTCCATGAGACGCAGATAGGCCAGACCGTCACGGACCGCGCCACGCTGCCAGAATCCCGTATCGCCGACCAGGACATAGGGAATACGGTGTGCAAGGAGCTGCTCCTCGATCACGCGGGACAGGAAATTGAACCGGTAAAGCACCGCCATATCGTGCCATGCCACGCCTTCTGCCGCCCGTCGTCCGATTTCACGGGCGAGACGCAGCGCCTCATTGGCCCCGTCCTTGCAGGCGAGGATCTCGATCGGCTGCCCCGCTCCGGCTTCGGTATAGAGGGTCTTGGGAAGCCGGTCGGGATCGAGAGCGATGATAGCGTTGGCAGCTTCGAGAATGACGCCGGTGCTGCGAAAATTGCGCTCGAGCGCGATCATCCGACCGCCTGGGAAGGCCGCCAGAAAGTTACGGATATAGCCGATATCGGCGCCCCGCCAGCCGTAGATGCTCTGCGCATCGTCGCCGACTCCGAAGAATTCGCCATGGTCCTGAGACAGCAGCCGGAGCCAGCGATACTGGGCCAGGTTCACGTCCTGGAATTCATCCACCATGACAGCGTCGAAGCGACTGGCCCATTCGCGCCGATAGGTCTCATCGCTCATCATGGCCCGGGTCGGGTAGAGGAGGAGATCGCCGAAATCGGCGGCGTTGGCCCTGCGCAGGGCCTCCTGATAGATCGGGTAGAGGCGTATCGCCTCACACAGGATCCAGTCCTCCTCCGTCATCTCGGCTACCGGACGTGCTGGCCTGTGCGCCCATGCTTCTTCGGGGAGGACAAGGCGATCCTTGAGGCCACTGATGTGGTGAATGAGACGCCTGGCGCGCTTGCGCAGCAGGTCGGCGGTGGCATCGTCAACGGTCTCTGGCCCATTCGACCGCATCTCTGCCTTCATCAGTCGCCGCAGGATCCGTAGGGAATCATCCGTCGTCAGAATGTCGAACCGGGGCCGCAGACTGGCGATACCCGGATCGCGACGCAGCATGCGGCAGGCATGGGCGTGGAACGTGCCCACCCATTTCGGGGTTCGGTCGTAGTCCAAAGCCAGAGCGATGCGCTCGCGCATTTCCCGCGCAGCCTTGTTGGTGAAGGTCACGGCCAGAAGTCGATGGGGTGGCATGTGGCGGCGCTCGATACGATCGCAGATTCCGGCGACGAGGGTCGAGGTCTTGCCGGTGCCCGCACCGGCAAGCACGACGACCGCCCCCTCCTGACGCGCCGCGCGATACTGATCGGCGGTGAGGGTGCTGAAAACGGGATGGGCGGTGTCTGTCATGGCATGCGGTCCGATCGACAAGGGCTAAGCTTTCGGCCCGAGAGTCGCAGGACTTTCTCCAGAGTGCTTTCATTGTTTTTCGCAGTTGGGGCATTTTTTCTCCAGCCCGGTTTCCCCGATCACGCGACCCTTGCGGGTGGCTGTTTGAAAATCCTATGATCTGCAGGCGGCCGCCGACGGAAACGGCGAGCGGGACAGACAAGGAGTGGCGTTCATCATGCGGGGCGGTTTTGAAAGCAGGGATGTCCTGCGCTTTCCGTTCGAGCGCCAGTATGCCCCGACGATCGACAATCTGCGTCGTGCGCTGCCGGAGGACCGGGCGATACGGTCGTTACAATACCGCTTTGGTCAGAAACGGGTCACGCGCGCCACGATTTTCCAGATCTCCTACAAGGACGAAATGGCGCGACTGCACCGTGCGGAACCCGATACGGATCCTCATGCTGTCGATTTCGACCTGGAGCCCGATCCGCTCTTTGCGGACGGGGTCAACCAGGTCTTCAGGATGCTGGGCGAAGCGCAGCGCGCGCATGACGAGCTGGCCTATCTGACACGCCAGGCAGTCGATGCGATTACGGCGAAAGGCCGGTTCGAAGCACCCGATCCTCGTGTGGAGGAAGCCGATTTCCGGCTCGCCGGTCTGGTTGTCCATAGCTGGGCGGCGGGGATCGAGATGCTGGGTCGCTATCGTGCCGTCCATGACTGGTACGCAAGGGTTGCCAATGATCCATTTCCTGCGGCAAAGCGGAAGAAGTCATCCAGAAGCGCCCCCAAAACCAGACCCAGCCCAAAGGGTGGCACGAAGTAAGCCATCTTCAATCACCCCGTGATGATGCGCTCCTGAGCCAGGGGCAGTGCTGGCATGGCCTCACGCAGAGCAGCATTCCAGCTCCACCAGTTACCGACACCGTAGACGTCTCGATAATGTGCCTCCTTGACGTCGCGACGCGCCCTGTATTCTTCGGTATCGAGGCCATAGACTTCCATGGGTGTTCCGCGGGGATCTCTCGTGTCGAGCAATTCGAAATCGGGATGGACAAGCTGTGTCGTCCTGTCGAAGCGCAAAGGCTTGCGGAAGATACGGCGCTCTTCCTGCAGGCGGGTCAACAAAGCCAGCTCATGGCTGCTTGCGACAGGCACGTAGGACGGCCCGACTTCCATCAGGGCGACGCGTTCGATCCACCCTGTCGTGGCACGACCGTCAGGCGTAGGTCTGAGCTGCGCCGTCACCAAGCCGATCACCTGGGCATTGCCCCGCTCGGCTCTGGCTTGCTGCAGAATGCGCCACGCCCATGGGAATTGCGTTCCCAGCGCCTCTGCCATCTGGGGCGGTCCCATGAGATGCAGGTTGAAGGCACGGGCGCCATCAAACCTTAGGCGGATACGCGGGCCATGAGCGCGCTGCTGGGGCTTCGCCGGGTCGGCGGTACGCCCCGCCTCAATGTCGATTGCATCGACGATCCCGCAAAGCAGGACGCGTCGTTCGCTTTGGGCACAGGTTCGGATCTGCTCGAAGGCCGGCAGGCCTGCCTCATCATTATATCCGATCATGGCAAGGCTCCGATCGAGTGTGGCGCCCCCTGAGACGATTGTCGCTGCACTGTGCTCGAGCGCCTGGCGAATGGTCCCCCAGGACCAGCGTCGTCGCCTCTCTTGCGGCCGCCAGTTCGTCAGGCCGGATTGCTCCCAAAGGAGATGGAGAAGACCGAGCAGGCTCATCTGGCGTTGCCGATCCCCCGGCCGGGCACCACGCGGGACTTGTCGCTGAGCGAGCTCCGCAGCCTCGCCGGCTACACCACGGATGATCACGCCACCTTCCAGTGCAATCCTAAGGTTGCCGTCCGGCAATGGAGTGATGACACCTTGTTCGTATCCGAATCGTCCATCCCGGCGGATATCGGGTTCGTGAAAGGGACAGTTCGCACGATGAAGGGTCCCGCTCTCGGGCATGCGAGCCAGATGATAGCGCAGTACCCTGTTCCCGTTTTCCCGCACTTCGCGTGAGCGAACGACAAGCTGCAGTGGCGCTCCATTCGCCCAGCAATCGCAATGCGGCCGGTGAGCATGATCGCCATGCGCCTGCGACAGGAGAGCCTGCCATTGGGGTGCTCTGGCGGGATCGTGGTCCCAGTCAAGATTAGCGCGGCGAGGACGTCGGTCGCGCAATGCGTGGGGGAACGTGATCCATGCGTTCATCGGACCGTCTCCATCGTGAGGCCAGTGTTCATGTCAGGGCGTCTGGACATAGGGGAGATCGCGGGTCGTGGCAGATCACGGTGTCCGTTCTCAAGCATTTCAAGCCAGCGGGAGGGCCGTGCGCCCAGCTTGCCGCCACCTTCCAGCAGACGTCTCAACTCAGTTCGGTGATAGCCAAGATGCTCGGCGAGACGACGTTCCGACCAGCCGAGGGTTATGAGCGCACGACTGACTGCGTAGGCATTCATTGGTGAGCGGTTGCTCGAAAGGGGCACATTACGTGAAAGTGGGGTCGCATAGCGCTGGTGAAGTGCGTGCAGGGCGTCCAGCCACTCCATGAAAGACTGGGGTGGTTCACCAACGCCATTCCGCC
>NZ_AYXS01000003.1:49972-50636 GCF_000505765.1 Asaia sp. SF2.1
GCCGTTCAGTCTCACGTCGATGAGGGATGCTGCCTGACCCACTTGGCCCTCCTCCCCTTTCTAGCCGCGCCGCACCAGACCGACAGGTTCGGCATCGTGGATCAGCTCGATCCATGTGTTTCCCCCAGGTGCCACAGAGATGATGTCACCTGTCGAAACGAAAACCTCGACGGGCAGCTCGAAATTCCAGCCACCATGACCATCAGTGAAGCCTTTAGTGACGAGACCATATCGTTCCTCGTCACCTTCATGAATGCACACGAACGCTTCGGGGAAATCCTGCGTTGAGGCCTCTCCGCAAGGGGAAACCGTTCGCGCTACACTATCGGGCTGGGCCGACCAGTCAGCGGTTGCCACTGCTACGAGGTTCAGAAGAGGTACGGCCGCGCTGTGTGCGGATACTGCATCCCGTCCGGGTACGGTTCCAATCTGACGGACGGCGTATTGCGCCGGATCGATCGAACGGAAGGCGCCAACATCCAGTTCTTCTCCGGTATAAATATCGAAGCACTGCGTAAGATCCCATCCACCTGGGATGGGATCGGCGCACACGACGATCCCCGACACCACCTCGCCGGAAACGGGACAGGACAGCTCGACAAGAGTCCACGGGTGGGTGCCGCCCAGCTCGGGGCACCGGCGGCGGTAGGCGTCACACTGGAGG
>NZ_AYXS01000003.1:50732-60769 GCF_000505765.1 Asaia sp. SF2.1
CGTTATCGGAATGATCGCGTGTCATGGTCGAGTTCTCACTCTGCAGGGATTCTAAAAGAGGCGCCCTGTCGAAGGGCCAGAATTTCGGTTGTGCCGACCCAGCCATTCACGGTGATGAATTCACCGGCGTTGCTGTGGTCGGTTGAGAAAAGGGTGAATTGCCCGTCTAGATCGAAGCCTAGTTCAGGCATCATAGGATCGAGATCACCTCTTACGGCGAGGCCGGTCGCACCTTGCGCCATGCCCTCACACTGGATGAAGAGAAGCGGTATAGTGACACCCAGACCGGGGGCTACCTGCAGCATCTGTGCAGCACGCCCGCTCAGCAGGAACGCGCGGTAGCAGGCTTCCGCGTTCTCGACCTGATTAGCTATGATGGTGTTGTCAGCCGTCGAAGCCGACGGAGAAGTCTCATTATGACGAGGCTCGCCGGATCTGTTGTTCATGCCACCACCATGCGGGATTCGTTGCTGGCCGCGAAGCGTTCCTGCAATACCTGGTTGAAATCCGTCGCCTCTCCTTCCGGGAGCGCCCGCACGTAACGGACACAATTTTCGAAGGCGAGCTCGAAGAGCATCCTGGCGTAACGATCTCCGGCTGTGTCCTTATCCGTAGCGACGATCAGATAGGATTGCTGATCGGGGACTATGGCTTCCATCTCTGCCTCAAGGGCCGCGATAGTCTCCGGCCCCATGGCGCCACCAGTCGCGACGTAGAGCGTATCACTTCCACATTCGGCATCCATGGCGGCAAAGGAGAGCGCGTCGATCGGCGCCTCAGCCACGACCAGACGACGCACGGGCGTGCCGGGCCTAGTCTGGAAGCGGAAGAGCGTCTTGACGCTATTGCTCAGTTGGATGCGCGTATCCGGCCCACGCAGCTCGACACCCGTGACTGCTCCCTGACCGTCGCAATAGCTGAACCAGGCAGCATGGAAACCGTCACGGATCGATCCATTGGCCGAAGCCTTTCGCAGCAGCCATTCCGGCAAGCCGCGCGTTTGGGCCAGATACTGCCACGCCTTGGTTCCCTTGCGCAGCGTCTTCGCCTTGGCCCAGCGCTCCGAGGGAGGACGTGCGTCGGTGGATGCCTTCTGTGCCCGGATCCAAGGGATCGAAGCGGGCTCGACACCGACTAGCTGGCCCAATTCCTTGCACACCTCATGAAATGGAAGGCCAGGATTGAAAACGCGCATCAGGGAAAAGACGTCTCCCTTGCCGAGCGTCCCGCCCGTATCCCACCAACCATGACCATGATGGTTGACGATGACCGTCTCTCCCTTGCCGCGCCGATATTTCAAGCACTTGCGCGTGCTGTCTTTCTTATCGAGAGCGTAACCGTAACGCTCCAACAGAAGCGCACAGGAGACGCCGGAAGTAATGGCAGCGCGATCAGCCTCAGATAATTCGAAAAATGCCATGATCATTACTCCTCAACGAAAGGCGTGAAGCCGAACTACTATGAGCGCGGCCATTCCCTACAGATAGATACTATCATGTTTACCGGGAGATACAACAAAAAAGCTCAATATTACACAATAAACATACAATATCGTGCCGTTTCGATACTTAGCGATACTTCGCAGGACCGGTTTCGTTCAATAAAGAAAAGCAACAGCCTTTCGTTCGACCTGTGCCGGAGGCAAAGGGTCGAAAGGATAGCGCAGCGACGCCTTTCGTTCTTTAATCGCGTGCAAGGTCTCTCCAGCAAAAAGACCGAAAAACCCGTTTCTATGTTCGGTTGAGAGCCGTTTCTCCGTCCCGGCCTGACAATAATCCTGCGACGCGCGCAACAGAGGTCAAGATGGGTTCGCAGGGGACCCGTCTGCACGTAGGCGACCGAAGAGAGCCGGAGGAAGATGGGGTGGAACCCGTCTTGACCGGCGTGAGCATGTTGCAATCCTGACTTTCGCCGGGATCTTCAATAGTAGACGCTTGTCATACCGGGGCATGGTTCTTTCCGCGGTCTACAGAGGCAGCCGCAACATGGCATCTGATGAGGCCGGTGCCCGAATGTCCCGATCGCATTCACGCGAGAGCGTGTTGCAACGAAAGGCGCGGGGTCACCAAGCCTCGTCCCGGTAGGGACAAACTACCGCCCTATCGGGCGGGTCTCGGAAACTGGTGTCACAAGGATCATGATGTTCTCAGGCGACTGCGGGCAGCGCACCCGCACAGTCAGCTTTGTTTCCCCAGTTGAATACGTCGCCGTTACGCCAAAGCGTATGCAGTAGAACGGCAATCTTTCTCGCGACGGCGACTTTCGCCCGGCGCATGCCAATACGTTTTGCCATCACCAGGCCCCAGGTTTTCAGGGCACACTCGCGTGGATGGCGTGACAGGAGAACGTTCGCAGCCTCGAACAGGTAGGATCGCAGGAGAGCATCCCCGCATCTGGATATACGCCCGACACGATCCTCTTCGCCGGATTGGTAGCGCCGAGGCGTGAGACCGACATACGCACCGACCGAACTGGAACGTTTGAACCGATCGGGATCATCGATAGTGGCTGAAAAGGCCAATGCAACGATCACGCCTACTCCGGGGACCGACATCAGCCTCTGCACCGTTGCATCTGACTTGGCACGTGCATTGACCCTCGTGTCGAGAACAGCAACCTGCTCTCGCAACGCCTGCCATGCAATCAGCAAAGGCTCTATCACAGCCATCAAGACGTCGTTTTCACCGATCGCATCACGCACCCTAGGTGCGAAAAGCCCGCCTGAGCATCGGACGATGCGGAGTCCGTATGTCTTCAGGATGCCCCGGATGGTGTTCGCCATAGTCTGACGCTGCGCCACGAGCTGGGCGCGCGCCACCAGCAGGATCTTGAGGGCGTGGGAGTCCATACTTTTGACGGCTACCTCGCGATACCAACCTGTGCGGACAACGTGGGCCAGACCGAGCGCATCGTTGTCATCGGTCTTGTTGAGCTGCAGGCTGAGAGCCGCCTTCGCGTGACGGGCATCGAGACAGATGACCGGGACATGGCGGCGCCGGAGACTGAGCGTGAGCCAATTCGAGAGCTGTCCGGTTTCCAGGCCAACACGTACCGCTCCTTGCGCATGAGCGTGCAGCGTATCGACAATCGCCTCAGGCGTGGACGCACATTTCCCGCGCCACAAAATGTCTCCTGCAGAGTTCACCACGCAGACCGACGTCATATCCAGAGAGACATCCAGGCCGACATATTTCAGATCATCATTGTGGGTAGCACACATGCTGTCCTCCATCATTTCCGTGACTGGGGTCATCATACACGTATGGCATCCCCTCTCGTCGCGATTACGCCATGTCCCGACGCTTTCAGGACCGCTGTGGACGGAGATGGGGTCAAGATGGGTTCTCAGGGGACCCGTCTGCACGAAGCGACCAACGGGAGCGGAGGAAGATGGGGTGGAAGCTGTCTTGACGCTATCGAGGCCTATGGCATGGCCTATTGCGATTGGTTCGGCTCAAGCATCGCCCTGATGAATGCGTCAACGGGATACGCCGAATGGCCAAGACCCGCAGGGGCTTGGGGCGGAGCCCGTGTCACGTGGCCCCGAAGGGGAGACGCCCGTGTTCTTCAGCGGGCATCGTAAAAAAGAGTGATGTGCGAGATGGATCAGATGCCTGACCAGGCGCGCGCATAATTATAGATATTCTGCCTGTCCTCGGCTTTGAGACGAGCCCCGCTCAGATGGGTCACAGCAAGAGCCGGCATTCCCCACAATGTCGCTTCCTGGGCGATCGGATTATGACGTGACGGATCGATCGAAGAGACATGGCCCTTGTCGATCATGTGCCCTGGTATTCTCTTGAGGGTGTCGAGCCCGATAACAAGAATGCGCCTGGGCGCATAAGCCTCGACCAATTGCTGGATTGTTCTGAGGGAGTACGCCTGAAGCTCACGACGGACAGGGAGCGGGATTGTTTTCCATTCGTTGACAGTGGCAGCGCGGAAGAAGTTGATATTGCCGCCCATCATGTCGGTCATACGATCTGCTGGCCAAATGTTGAGCAATGCCTTTGCAAGGCGCCAATCCTCTTTCGGGTCTGCATAGGCCAAGATATCCGGGGGACCTGCCGGGCGCTTTTCCTCCTCGGACATGGTCTTATCCTGCTCAGTACATCCCGGCTGGTATCCAAGAATGAAGAGCGAGGGTGTCACGATTTCTGGTCCATACAGGATCTGATATCCGTAATCCTTCCCGCCCATCTGTGGCGCCAGTCTGTCGTAGAGCTCGCGTGTCTCCGCGTAGGCAGTGCGATACTTCGTGTCGATCATGTTCGGCGCCCTCACTGGGAACAGGTTGGTTCCTGTGACCCGGATCCATAGTGACGCTATCGCAGTTCAGTGAGAAGTGACGGCGTGGCACACTATACGCGGATCACGTCCTGACCCGCGTACTCCAGCTCAAGGCCATACCAGCGCTTGAACCATTCCGGGCTGGGATGGATCACGAGGAGAGCGTCGAGGGCCTGTTTCGCCTGTTGATTGGTTGCGAAAGGACCGGCGAGCGTGTCGCCGCTGATATTATCAGCGACATGGAAGACGCCTGACCCATCAGGAGCAGATTCCAGATAAGGCTCGACGGGAGGTGGTGGTGCCGACGGATCGGCGATGTCGGAAAAATCGCCTGGAAAGACGGAGGCAATCGGAGTTTCCAGCAGATCGAGTACGGCGTTCACTCGGGCATTGGTGGAATCACCACGATCCGCCCAGAGATCCCAATCGATGCGCAGGAGGATCTCATTACCCAACCGTTCGCGCAGATCGCCTATCGTGTCGTCATGAGCAATGGACACGGCCACAAGGTCAGGCGCATTCGGCCCGATGAAGAGTTCGAGCGGCAGGGCGCTTTGATACAAGGAGCATAGGAATTTGAGCCTGACGGTTGTGAGGCAGGAAGAATGCATGCGTTTTCTCCTGTCGCGGTCGTGCTGCTGCGCAGTCGTCACGCGAGGTCGTGATGGAAATGGGTGAGGGTTTTGTGGCAGCATCGCGAGATGGCTATTTCCCGACGCAGATCGCGCAAAGCTGACAGCGGGGTGGGACAGCAGATGTCCCTCTTCCCGGTCGAGGCGCTATTGCGCCGTATCAGACCGGACAGGAATGAGTGGCGATATTATCGTCTGAGTATTCACCGCGATCTGTTCGGCGGCGCGACATTGCTGCGGCAATGGGGCCGCATCGGTACGGCGGGCAGCACGCGCGTCGATCTCTATCAGGATGAGGGAGAGGCCGCGAATGCGCTGACGCGCATGATCCGGTATCGAAAGAAACGCGGATACGCGCTTATCGGCAGCTGATCAGAAGCGTCGGGAGAAGCCGCGCAGCATCGGGTCGATGAGGGCGCGTCGCTCTGCACCGGTCGATCGTGAGCGCGGGGTGTAAGGGCTGATTTCCGGCTGAGGCAGCGCGGGATCAGCATTGTGACTCTGCAGGGAGAGGCTCGGGAACGGGTCAATACCGATCCGTTGTTCGAGCGCCACGAAGCTCAGCGCCTCGCAGACCGGCGCATCGTCATTGCGGCACAGCCACGCGCCGCCCCGCTCGTGAACGGGATCGTAGACCGCCTTCCAGATTGCAACGGGGACCGGAATGCGGTCCCAGCCGATCGTCGGCCCATTTGCCTGAAGCACGGGACCGGTCACGACATAGAGCTCGCCGACCCTGTGCGCCCAGTCGGCGACTGCCATCTCGATCCCGGTCCAGACCCCTTCGTTCAGGGCCGGGGTTTCGGGCACGACATTGGCGAGAGAGAAGGTCTCCTCCTGGGAGAGCTGATCGGGCGCGTCGCCGCTCGGGGTGAGATGGCCGCGATCGAGGCCAGAGCCGTGGTAATCCGCAAGCTCTGCACGCCGGCCATAAGGCAGCCCTGTTTCCGGATGGAAGAATTTCGTGACGCGTCCAAGGCTTTCCGCACTGTCGAGCGCCTCGTCTGTGAGGTGCTCGGCCGACCAGAGAGGAACGCGCGCGTCCAGTGACTGCATCGCAACATAGACCCTGCGACAGACGATCGCTGTATTTGGGTGGACAGACTGCGCAAGCAATGCGGGCGGCGTGTGGCCGACAGAAAGGTCATCGCAGGGGCGGGTCTGGGCATGAGCCATGGTCAGAGGCAGGGCCAAGGTCGCAAAGACGGCGGAGGCGCTGAGAAAAACGCGCAACATACTGAAATCCCTTTACTTTATTCCCGGAGCGGCGCTTATCTTTCCTCATGCGAGGAGAACCCATGATTCAGGCAAGTGCAAGGCTTCTTCGGTTTCCGGCCGAACGTTGCGCTGCGCCCACCTTCGCTCACCTGCTGGCGCAGCTCTCCGCAAATACCAGCATGGCCGATGAGTGCCTGCGCTATGGCCTGTCGGCGCCGGATCTGAATGCCTTGGGTGAGCAGGGCATCGCGATCGGTATGAAGATGCGTCGCCAGATCGTCTTGCCCGCCGATGCAGGCGAGGCCGCGGATAAACGCGAAATCTGGTTTGCTCCCGCTCGCGTCACCATGCTGCGAAGCATCACGCGTGTGCATGATATGACGTGGCGTGCTGAGCAGACCGGAGATCCGCAGGATCACCGGGCCGCGTTCAGCGCCCGCTATCGAGCCTGGCAGACGTGCAAACGATTGATCGCGGCCTGGGAGACGCTTTGCCTGGATGAAGGGGATGAGCGTCCGAGCGCGTCAATCCTCACCTTCAAGAATAAGGCGTCGGGCTGAGCGCTGGGCGCAATTGGCTACACGGCGCCAGCTGGCGCTGCGTGATGCGAGAAGAACATCCTCTTCAGAGGCGTCCCTGAGGAAGGCGGCTTCCGCCAGGGTTCGACGGGGATTTCCGAAATACGCGCAATGCGCTGCGGCTTGCATGTCGGCGGATGGGGCATAACCTTTGGCGGTATGAAGAGCGGTCCGCATGGCGAGATCCTTTCACCGTATGGCACGGCATTTCAGAGTGAAGTCTTATTCCCGATTGCGGCGGCGACAGCCGCCTGGGCGCGCAAGCGCCACTGGGCGAACCACTCGACGAGGTCGGCGCCCTCTACGGGATGATCCTCTCCGAAGGCCTCGGCTTCGTAGCCGAGTGCCTCCTCGATGAGCGAAATCAGGGGTTGGGGGTTCGCGTCCGGCATTGTCGGATCAGCGACGTGCGAGAAGCGTGGTGTGGTGAACAGGCCTGGTATCATCCCCGGCCAAGAGGCTCGGGCCGCATGTGCAGGTCAGGACCAGCATCACGAAAGCCGTGACATAGAGCGACATGGCCGCCATCTCGCGCGTGTTGGTGATTAGGGCCTGCTTGGTTTCTTTCGTCATGACGGGTTCCTTTTCGGGATGGATCGGAACACCCGGCGAGCGACATCTCCTGGCCCGCCTCGGTGGTCAGGACGGAGCCGACTATCTGTCTATTCTCCTCTTGACCCGATCCGCAGCTCATGGCGCGTGCAGCCCGGAAAGGGCGATGCGCCGGCACGGCGCGTCGGGAGCGGAGCGACAACCCCTTGTAGGGCTGTGCGCGCCATGAGAGCGGTCCCTCTCCTCTTCTTTCGTTTTCTTCAGCACCTCCCCAGCGGTCCACTGGCCTTTCGGGGCGGACGGCATTGGGGAGGATCAGTCTGGGCCAACGCCACTGATGGTGACGGTTAGCCAAAGCGATACCGCCGCGAGAGCGGTGAGAATGGGCGGTACGACGGGCGTTTCGGGTGTGGCTTCGCCATGCTGCTTCTGCATGACGTAGTTATGCACTTGAGCGGCAGCCTCTCGGGAACACCAAATGGCTCGGTTGCTCAATCTGGTGCGCCCAGTTTGTGAGGCTGATCGAGGCGATTTCCTTGCCCGTCGCGAGATCGAGGACGATCGCACCGCCGCAATACGCATCAAGGCATGGCTTGCTGCAATCACCAGTCCAGATCAGACTCCAGCGAACCGGCAGGGTGAGCTTCTTCTCGCAGCAGGCATACACGAAGGTCAGGACGTCTTCGACCGACCCACTGTCATCGTGGTGAATCCACAGATGCTGCAAATCGTTATCGGGAGGCTCGTTCGCCTCGGCTTCAAAGCCGAGGAAATCCGATTCAAAGGGCCCGTCCTCGCCCTCTGCGCGCATAGTTTCGAGCAAGGCGAGGGCCTGAGTGACCGCTTCTGCGTTCTGTAGCGGCAGAAGCGTGGAAAATTTGGTGTAGTAATCGGCCATTACGGTCAGTCCTCGTCGAAGAGTGGAAGGGTTTCATCGAACGGGCCATCCGCATCGAGCAGGACGTAATCGCAGTCCAGCTCACGGGCGCGGGCGATGATCCTGACAAGTGCGGGAATTTCGCTCCAATGCTCCGGGTTCGGGTCGGCCGATACGTAGATCAGCCACCCCCTTTCACCCGTCATCGAGCTGCTTGATGCATAGGGCGGTTGTTCGGTAAGCAATCCAGTCAGCTGCTCGCGGTCGTGCCGCGAGAGATGGCCCGTGCTGAGATCGAGGAATTGACGAACGCTCATGCGTCGTGCTCCTTCAGCCAGACGCGCAGGCGTCGGGCCGCGTCGTGGCTCTCGGGGTGGCGTGTGTCCAAAATTGCGCGCGCAAGGATTCCATCCAGATCCCGACGCATGTCGCGATCCGTCCGGAGGAAATCCGAGGCACCGCAGGTCAGAATCAGGTCTTCGCTGCCGGATGCCCGGACCTCGGCAAGGATATCCGTATCCTCGACCGTATCGGGGTCGAGGGAGGCAGTTGATCCATCAGGCAGGATGACGGAACGGACGCCGCCACTGGTATCGTCAGAAACACCTGACAGCACGATGCGTGCTGCCGTTTCTGCGTTGCAGGCCTCTATCGAGAGGGTCGCCTCATCTATCATGATGAGGCGTTCGACGATTTTTACATCGAAGCGAGGCATGGCCCTTACTCCGTTCCGCTATGCGGGATGCAGTAACCAGCGCTCATAAGCTCGGTCGCCACGGCGAATGGGTGGTGACGGTCCTTGTATCGCCTGGTCATGATTGACGCGTCGGTACGGTCGAACAAGGAGCAGCGCGAGTTTGTGAGCAACTGAACACGGGCATTGATCATCCGCAGCCAGCCATAATAGCCGAGATGCCCATGAGCATGAGGCGTGAACTCGTCGGGCTCGGCATCTGTCCAGACAGGAGCGCGATCGCTGAGCTGGAATGGAGCCGTTTCTGCCCCCCACATGCGCACGGGGGGCGTTCCGTCCTCGATCGTCGCATCGAGCATAATGGTGAACAGGAACGCCTCCTCGCGCAGCCCGCCGTCCCGAGCACAGCTGGCGTACCAGCGCGGCTTGCGCGCGCCTGGAGCGATCTCGGCGCAAACGAGAAAGGACAGTTCGCGCGATCGCTGACGGATCAGCTGGCCGAAACTGTTCATCGCGCTCGCAAGGGAGGCTGCGTTCGTGGCGTCTGCCTCATGGGAGAGGTCTGCAAAAATCCCGGGCGTGGGCTCGATCGCATACTGATCGGCTTTTTCAACGCGTGCGGCGGGGGACGCGACCAACTGGAAGCGGGTCATCGTGAGTCTCCTGAATACGAAAAAGCCGCCTTGCGGCGGCTTGAGGGAATGGGAAGGATCAGGCTTCGGCGCGGGAGGTGAAGACATACTCGGCACCGCCGAACGACTTGCTCCATGGCGTGTCTTCCTGCCTGGCGCAGTCGCTGTAATGATCGAATGTGCCGGTCTTGAACCGGTCGGTGATCTCGGACACTTCATCTTCAGACGGGCCTTCGCTCCAGCGAACGTAGATGCAGCCGTACTCCGACTTGCGAACGCTGAATTTCGTTGTCTTGAACGCAGCCTTGAGAAGTTTGCGGATGTTTTTCGCGGCGAGTGCTCCGTCGCGAGCGTCACCCTGTTCCAGATCGGCGTAAGCCGCATCGGCTTTCAGGGCCTCGACCGCACGTGCGAACGCCGCCTCTTCCTCGCGTTCCTTCGCGAGCTGCGCAGCCTCGAGATCCGATGCAAGTTTCTCGAGCTCGGCAAGACGCCAACCTTCGGCGAACCCCGCTTCCTTGGGGTATATTTTCCACTGCGGGCCATGAATGATGCACTCCGGTA
>NZ_AYXS01000003.1:60859-66402 GCF_000505765.1 Asaia sp. SF2.1
GCCGTACTGAACGAGCGCCGATTTCGAAGATGATATCGAAGTGCGCGTTGCCACCGGTGCCCATGATGCCACCGATGCGCTTGACCGTTTGCGGCATCTGTTCCCCATGGATCGCCGCGATATAGCCACGCCCTCTGTCGTAGAGGGGTGTTGAAACCATCGTGCCCACTTCGAGGGTATGTGCTGTGTCTGACATCCTGCGTCTCCTTTATCTCTGCTGGATGCCCTCCCGCTGACGCGAACGACTGGCCGGGGCCAGGGCGGCGCTTGCGCCGTTCACGAGCCACGCGCAGCTTGCGAGCATGGCGACGCCCTGGCGGCGGACTGGCGTTTGTGTCAGCCCCTCTCTCCTCATTGTCTCGCGGGTCGCGTCGTAATGAGGGAGGGTCGATGGAAAGAGGACAAAGAAAAGGGCGATGCCTCTGCGCGGAGACATCGCCCTTGAAAATCGTATCCGGATTGACCATCATCGGAGGTGATCGAGGGGTACCTCGGGAAAAGATAGCCCCTCGATCGGTGCGGAAATACTACTCGAAAAGGCTCTTCAGAGCGGCTGTAACCGCCTGAAGGGCTTTCTTCGTTTTACGAAGAGATTTCGAGAGCCATTTCCTGTCCACCACAATCAAAACGATCACGGAGGACTCTCCTCTGACAATGGGCGCGACACCACGGCCCCGCGGCATCTGACCCGGCTACGAGATATGGGGCCGCGACGGTGCAGAGGTGTGCCCTCTGGATCGTTTCGCCCATGCCCGGCTCGTCAGGCGACCCAAATGTCTGGCTGCGTCAGTATGGAATCTCCCACTCCTCAAGCGGCGGCACTGTTTTTGAGGCAGTAAGATCGCGCGATGCATCGATACCGTGCTCGCTGACATAGTCATGAGCGCTATCGTCTTCCGGATGGGGAACGCGCAATCCGACATAAAAAGGATTGGGGTACCAGACGTCACGGTCGCTGAGCACCCATGCGCAGTCGGTGCGCACCCGTCCTGCCTCTAGGGCGTAGTCGCGATCGGTGAGAGATTCGAAGCTCATCCTGCGTCTCCTTATATTTCTGCTGGATGTACTCCCGCTGACGCGAACGACGGGCCGGGGCCGGGGCGGCGCTCGCGCCGTTCACGGAGCCACGCGCAGCTTGCGAGCATGGCGACGCCCTGGCGGCGGACTGGCGTTTGTGTCAGCCCCCTTTCTTCTTGCGCTTCGGCGTCGGTTTTGGAGCAACCGGCTGAAGTGGTGGCATCCGGATCGAATTCGGTTTCACATCGATCCACATTCTTGGATCCGGAGCAGTTGCGTCGCAGGCGTTCTGTATCGAAAGTGCATCCAGAAAATCGCACCCGTCATCACCCCCGAAGGACGTCCGTTTTACGGACCACCATTTGTCGGGATCCATGGACGGGTTGCATTCTTCCGCATAGACCACGGCATTCTTGCCGGTCATCGCGTCCTTGGGATGATCCTTGCCGTTGGACATGAGGCAGATACCGTCTTCGCCGACCAGCCACAGGCCGGGCGGGATTTTACTGGCATCGATGTCCTCGTCCCATGCCCATTGACGCTCGGGGGCGTCGGGTTTGCGATACTGTGGATCGCAGCGTTGTTCGAAGTTTGCCTGTCGTTGTGCGGCATCGATACTATGCTGCAGAAGTTCGAGAACGCGTGCCCGATCGAAATGGAGTTTCATGGTATTTCCTCAGGAGGGATAGCGGTCGTTGAAGGAGCGGGCGACTGGCGAGCCGGTACGGACCAGCTGCCATGCGGGGTTGGTGCGGCAGGCTCTCAGCGGCAGCGGTTTGTCGTGGCGACCGTCCCAGCTCAGCCCCTCGCAGGGGCCGAGGAGCTTTGCGGCTTGCGCGGCGCGATCGCGGGCGGGGCAGACGCGTTCATTGCCGCCCGCGCTGCGCTGGCAGGGATTTCCGGGCGTGGCGTTGCAGTCGGGACAGGCGAAACGATAGGCCGGATCACCGTCATCCCATTCGTGATGGCAACGGCGGCACGTCACGCTTTCGGACGTGCAGGACCAGCGAACCGGTGTACTGAAAGTCGGGTTTTTTCTGGAAAACAGATCGTAGGTCATCGACAATCTCCTCTTGATTGCCTCCCGCGCGACGGGGCGTCGGTTTTCGGGTCAAGGGCGACGCGCAAGCGTCGGGCGCAGCCTTCCCTTGATGCGAAAAGCAATGTCCCGTCGCCCTCTCTGCTTTATTGGTGGAGCACGCGTGTTGAGTGCCCCTGCCCTTCGGGCTGGGCCTCAGAACGGGATCTCGTCGTCCAGATCTGAACCGGAATTGCCGGTCTCTTGCGGCTGACGCGGCGGCGCGTTACGGGAGGGACGATCATCAAGGCTAAAGCGGCTCTCGTCGCTGTAGCTCTGCGCGTTATCGAGCAGGGTGAGCTCGCCACGGAAGCGATCGAGAACGATCTCTGTGGTGTAGCGCTCCTGGCCGGACTGATCGGTCCATCTGCGCGTCTGAAGCTGGCCTTCGAGAAAGACCTTGCGGCCCTTGCGCAGGAAGCGTTCGGCGACATCGGCAAGGCGTTCGTTGAAGATTACGACGCGATGCCACTCGGTGCGCTCCTTGCGCTCGCCCGAATTACGGTCGTTCCAGCTTTCGCTCGTGGCAACCGTCAGATTGACGATCTTCGCGCCAGACTGGGCGTTACGGACTTCCGGGTCGCGACCGAGATTGCCTACGAGAATGACCTTGTTGACGCTTCCTGACATGAGGGAGTCTCCGTGAATACATGAAGAGAGGATCGTCCCGGCCACCTGGCGCACAGTCGCAGAGATTGCTCTGCCTGCTCGGGATCATATTTCTCTCTTGATGCTTCCCGGGAACCGGGACGGCGCAGCCGGGGCAATCGCGGCGCTCTTGCGCCGGGATCGGCATCGACCCGCAGCCACGCGCAGCTTGCGAGCATGGCGAGGACGCGATGCCGACCCACCGATTGCGCCGGCTGCGCCGTTCTGGTTTCCCCCTCTCCCCTCCCTCTTCTGTCTGGCGGCGTTCCACGGATGCATTCGAGACGGCGGGACGCGACGCCTAGGTCGGCACTATGATCTCGCGCCAACACTTGCCTGCGTGCCACTCTGCGACGCCTTGCAAGGCCCAGTCCGACCCTTCGGGGTGGTATTGGCAGGACAATGCGAGGCCCGGATATTCTTTGCTGATGCGATCACCCAGAAAATAGGTGGGGCCGTCATCAAGGCCAAGCTGGTCGAAGTGCAGCTCCCGCAGACCGCCAGCCGCAACGGCTGGCGCCTCCTCGACCATGAATTGCGCGCGCAGGCGCTCGATATCGGCGGCGCTGCCGATTGCCGTGAAAATATTGAGGCTGCGATTGCCCATCACGCCGCCTCCTGCGCAATTTTGGACACAAGTGCGGCGATATCCCAGTTTTCGGGCAAGTGAAGCGCGAACCAGTGGCGATATTGTTCGGTCAACGGATCTGCTGCGTTGATCCGGTCTGCTGCCTTCTGTGCCTCGGCCTCGGTCGGGTAGATGTCCTCGTCGATCTCCTGATCCAGAGATCCATCCACGACAATCCAATGGCCTGCCTGCGCACCATAGGTCGCAGGATCATCGGCAAGCTGCCATGGCAGGGCATTGCATTTCGATTCCAAGGCGCAAGGGTCTGCCACTGCGGCAGGCGAGCCGGGATAGCAGGTGGTGATTGTGGGCGCGAGCGCGCGTGTCCATTCACAGTACAAACCGAGGTCGGCGCATCGTTCACGTTCGCTCGTCACAAGGTTTATGACGGCTTCATTCAGATCGATGCGGGCGCGATCTGTCATCGTCCATGGATAGATCGGCACAGCAACCACAATCTGCTCGGCAGCATGCACCTCGATTTCAGGCTGGCATTGCGACGGCATGCCGCGACAAATCGGAATGAGCAAAACAGTCTCGGACCACGAGAAGTCGGGACGCATGAGGAAATTCCTTGAAACCTGCCGAAAACCCTTTCTTCGGCTTTCTCTTCGCGGCCGCCGCAGACGCCGGGTCGGGTCAAGGGCCTTGCGCCCTTGATGCGGCCGGTCGGCTGTGGCCCGCCTTTGCCTCGGGTTTTCTGAACTTGCCTATCCCGCAGAACCCGCCCTCCTCCTCAAGAGAGGCGCGATCTGCATTGGCCCTTCGCAAGGGAGGGCCAATGCGCTCGAGGGTCAGACGCAGATGATTTCCACGTGGTCATCGAAATGCTTCCGCCCCGCAGGGGTGGACGCGAAGCTGTCCCGCAAGCGGGTCGACAGGGCTGCGAGACTTGCGTCGGCGGTCGTCTTATCCGGGACGATCTCGATCGAGGCGGTTTCGTCCTCGACAGGGTCGCTGGGCGGTATCACCTCGGGGACAGCCGCATCTGCGTCGTCGCCTGTGACGTCCTCGCCCGGGTCCTTATCTTCGGCATCCGTGTCATCCGTGTCGGTATTATTCCACCGAGCAAGGTGTTTGGCTTCTTCGGCGGCCTGAGCATGCCAGACATCCACGGCCTGCGCGAACCCGGCCTCGGGTGGCACCCAATGACCCTGCCCAACATGGTTGATCAGGCTGGAACGCATGAGCTTACCAGTCGCCTGTTCGGTCAAGCCGAGCGCCTGGACGGCTTTGGTGATACCGGGCTTGGAGTAGGTCTTGAGGAACTCCTCAAAAGCGAGGCTCGGCATATGCGCATCGGCATTGAAGTGAACGCCCAGCAGCTGAGCCGAAAGGCCGCTGCCGGAGTGCATGCTGATCTCGCAATTCGAGATCGATTTCAGCACTGTGATCGCATGCTGGCGGAGCAGATCGGGATCGCGAACGAGCACGCCTTCAGGAAAGAGGGCGCTGCGTGCCCGGGTTCTGGCGTTGTTCGCATAGGCACAATCTCTGGAGCGATCGCCATCAACGCGGATATTGCTGTTCGACAAAGCGAGCAGGAGAGCGCCGACCAGATCCCAGGGATCGACATCGGCAGCCTGCGCATCGAGCGCCTCATCCAGCGCCCGTGTGCGGATCTCGCCGATCATCGTGTTGCCGGTGCCCGAGATATCGGCACGCTCCTTTTTGGCGACGGGAGCAGGCGCGTATGCTTCTGACGTCGAAGACGGTGCGGCGACCTCATATCGCCGGAAGTTCCACTCCTTCACCAGCAGCGTGCGAGGATCAAGCGCGTAAGCCTGCCCTTCTGTCGTATCATCGTAATGGCTCTTCCCGAAGCCATCCGGGAAAAGGGGATAACCGCTCTCATTACACGCGATCCGGATCTTGTCCTCGCCGAGCATGCTATCGATCCATGCGGACTGCGCAGCGGAAAAAGCCGAAGCATTACGCGTATAGCGTTTTTCTTTCTGATCAGCGGGCGCAAAGAGATCTTCTTCCCAGACGATCCCGTGTTCCTTGGCCAGATCGTCGCCGAAACGGGCATCGCGCGCGTAGAATTCGGTATGGGAGAGGGCGTGTGCCAGCTCGTTCCAGTCGAAATCCTGCGCTTCCTCCTGAGTCATACGATACTGGGCAGGGTCAGCGCCATCCTGAACATGCTCGGACCACATTTCACACCACGCA
>NZ_AYXS01000003.1:66472-66634 GCF_000505765.1 Asaia sp. SF2.1
GCCTCCTGTTCCTCGATCGGCGATTTCGCAATAGCCGCGCGAGCGTTACTCTCAGGTCCGTAACCAAGCGCAATAGCATCCAGAATGGGAGGATGCAGACGGGCCAGTAATTCCAGCCGCTTCAGATAGGCCGGCGTGACCATCATTGCCTTGCGGATCTGG
>NZ_AYXS01000003.1:66688-69953 GCF_000505765.1 Asaia sp. SF2.1
GCGTCGCTGAGCCCCTTTTCCTTGCGCAGACTGACCGCGAACGCCCATTGATCGGGCTCAGTCATGGCCTGACGAATGATGTTCTCGGACCCGGCGATGAGCGTATCGAGTTTCTCGTCTGATGCAGTGACGTGAACCGGGATCTCGGTAAGCCCGGCCTTGATGCACGCACGAACGCGTCGCGAACCGGCGATGATTTTCAGCGAACCATCTTCCTGCTCACGGACCAAAGGCGGGTGAATGAGACCGGCAATCTGGATGTTGAGTGCAAGGCGGCGGTCTTCGTCGTGGCAGGACGGCGTGCGGCGAGGGTTCGTATCATTGGCCACGAGGCTCTTGGGATTCACAAGGCGCAGTTCGGGTGTCGCATTGGTCATGGTCATGTCTCCTTATCTCCTGCGCTGGGCGCAGGAGCGGTTTCATTCGTAGGTTTGGGAGGGCGTCAGGCCTGGAAGGTGTAGGCCTCGTGATCGACGATGCGCTGCATGTGCGAGACGGAGAGATCGCGTGTAGAAAGGTCGAAGACCGCTTCGCCGTAGCCGCCTGCCCCGTCGTTCCAGTCTGGCTTGGACCGACCAAGGACGATCTGGACGCAAAGCCACGCAACATCAGACAGTGTGTCCGGGAAAACCGCAGCGAGCTGAGCAGGAAGGCCCATGGCATCGACCGCTGTAGGCAGGCGGATTACGTCAGGCATGGCGACGCTGGCTGATCGGTCTTCAAAGCAGACCGTAGGAGTGTCGATCACGTCGTAGCGGCAATCATAGGAGAGCACGATCCGCTTTAGGGCGTTATCGTACATCGCATCCCAGATCAGAATGAGGTTCTCTTGCAGTGCCTCCTGGCGCAGCGCCTGGTGGTGCTGCAGCTGCTCCATGTAATCAGGCCCAATCACTGAAGGGCGTTCCATCTGGGGTGCGATCTGTTCGGACATTGTCCTGTCTCCGGCTTGTGTCTCGCGCTCTAATCTCTGCGCTTGACCATTCCGGTAGGTGACGGGTCGGGCCGGGTCAGGCGCGGCGCGTAAGCGCCGGGACCGGACCCACGCGCAGCTTGCGAGCATGGGGAGGACCCACCGCTTGATGCGGGCCGATCCCGTCACCTACCCCCTCTCTCCTTCTTCCGCTCGTCGCCTTTCCCCGTCCGAGAACCTCGGACGGGCGGGTCAACGGCTCACGCTGGGAGGGGCACATCGACGCTTGCGGCGACCGCGATCGGACGCACCCAGATGGGTTCGACACCGAGCATGAATGTCTCGCCATTCCATGCGGCCAGCAGCGTACGGCCCATGGTTTCCGCAATCGCGCGCGCCGCATCGGGCGGGACTGCATTGCCGATCCGCTCACGCCACGCAGAGTCACTCAGACCGTCGAGCTCGGCCTGCTCCTCAGGATCGTAGAGCGACTGCAGTGCCGCCAGCTCGGCTGTCGTGAAGGGTCGATGCCAGGTACCGTCGAGGGCGCGGATAACCGCAACGAGCTTCTCGGTCGCGCAGGGAAGCGCCTGACGGGGATCAGCCACAGCCCAGCGGCCGTTATCATGGCCAGCAGCGGCGCTCACGGCGCCGGTCGCGTCATCCCATGAAACCACCCCATAATGGCCCGCGGTGAGGTAGGGATCTCCCTTTTCGCGCGATAGGTTCGGTCGCGGATCGGCGATGCGCTGTCCTGAACCTCCCGGCTCGCCGAGCACACCTTCATCCCCTGTCCAGGGGACGATCCTGTATTCATTCGTCAGTGCGGACCCGGCGAGGTCGCGCGGGTCAGCGACTGCATGCGGACCGCCTCCAACAAGCATTTTTCCCGTGACGACGGGAGCTGGCTCGTCCCAGCGCCGGATACCGTGCTGGACTGAGCGCTCGTGACCATCGATCCGAGGGTCGGCTACATTGAACCGTCCATTCGTCGCATTCGAGCGTCCTGCGACCACGCCAACTGCATCACTCCAGGGGACAACGCCGAGAGGGCCACCACGCCAGTGCTGTTCCGATACCAGAAGGTAGTCGCGCAGAACGCCGTTCTCCACAGCAAGCCGTTGTAAGGAACGCCAGTCCTTTCCAGCTTCGACAAAAGCAAGTCTGGCCCAGGTCTGCCACTGGAGACGAGGCACGCGGTGCATCGGTCCTGCCAGTGGATCGCCCGGCAGGCGCATACGCCCCAGTACATCGCCCACGCCGCCGATTGCGCGTTTGGGTGGTTCCCAGAGGAACGGCCGCACCTTGGCGGCATGCCGCGCGACGAGGAGAAAACGCTTGCGCGATTGCGACAGCCCGCCCAATGCGCCGCAGTCATGCGTCGTCTCGGCGACAGCGTACCCATAGCTCCCAAGAAGCGCCACGATCTGATCGAGCAGGTGCCTGCCACGGGTCGCGATGCGCGGCACATTTTCGAAGAGAATGAATTCGACCGGATCCTCTTTGTACGCTTCCAGAGCAAGCCATATACCGCGAAGCGTAAGGCGGTTGAGCGCCTGATACCGCCCTGTCCGGCTCATGGTTTCTGACAAGAGACCGGAAAATCCCTTGCAGGGTGCAGACAGGAAAAGGATGTGCGGCTTGCGGTTATTGAACGCGCGATGAATGTCGGCCGTGGTTGCTTCGGACCAGTCGGGCGCAGGGTCTGCGCCATGGAAATCCCGATACTGACCACGATCGAACAGGTCTAGGACGGTGCCCTTGACGCCTGACAGGCGTTCAAAGTCGCGGATCGCTGCAGGATCCACATCGATTCCGCCGAGGCATTCGAATGACGCTGTCAGGGCGCCGTGTCGGGCCTTGGCTGCGTTGAAGCCCTTTGCTCCCCCGCCGAGGCCGCAGAACAGATGTGCGTGGGTGATAACGTGATGCGTCGTCAGGTCTGGCATGATTTCTTCTCCCTTTACGACTTCCCGGCTAGTCGTCAGGGGCGGTCCGGGTCAGTCGCGGCGCATAAGCGCCGGGACCGGACCCACGCGCAGCTTGCGAGCATGGGGAGGACCCACCGATTGAGGCGGACCGGGCCTGTCGGCTAACCCCTCTCTCTCTGTTCCAAGCGGCTATCGGGATCTCTTTCACCCGATGCGGCATTGGGCAGGGGCAGTCGGGCTGCCACCTTGGCAATCGTCAGAAGAGACCCAGTTGCACCGGGGCTGCACTCGGCATCATAGCCGCCCCGGCGGGGGCAAGGTGTTTGTATTTCGCGCTGAGCGCCGCGAGCATCGCGCGCTCGGTGTGCTCCTTTTCGCGGCGCAGTTCGCTGCGATAAGCGTCGGCGAGGCGCGCGGCGCG
>NZ_AYXS01000003.1:70053-72177 GCF_000505765.1 Asaia sp. SF2.1
AGGCCTCGATCTGTTCGAGGAACGCAATCCGCGCCTGGGTGGTGGAGAGCTGCTCTTCCCAGAAACCGTTGATGTCATAATGGGCGATAAACCCGAACATATTGGACAGGCGCCGATAGAGGCGCTTGTTCCAAGCGCTGCGCGGCATGCCGCGCGCGATGAACGAGAGAAGCATGTCACCCATGCGCGCCTTGTCTTCGGCGGTCTCAAACGACGTTGCAACATAGGCGTGAGACGCCAGAGGCGGATTGCGCAGCGTGGCGCATTTGAGTTCGGCGCTCATGCGGCAATGCAAGCCCGCGGCTCACGGCGCCATGCGCCGTGATAGCGTGCCACGTCAGGCAAGGAGGGATACCGGCTATCGTGCGCAGCACCTGAGTCCTCGAGCTCGTGCAGCCAGCTGACCGAGCAGGTCATGCGTGCGCCAGATGTGAGCGATCGCAGAACGGCGAAATCGGAGCGACCGGAGATCGTACGATTTTCCCAGTGACCCGTTACCGGGTTGCGGCAGGCTGCCGCATAGGTCCCGTTGAGGAAGCTCTCGAGAATAAAGGGCTCAGACGCGCTTGCATCTGTGCGGGCCTGAGCATTGCGGAGGCTGCGGGGAATGCGAAAGATCGTGCCGGCGGCAATTGTGCCGACGCGCAAAGGGTTATCCCCGCCCTGAAAGGGCGAGGTGTAATACTGTCGCAGCATGGTGCGCTCCTATGTCAGGGATGTGCGCGTCTGCTATGCAGGCGCAGAGAAATCAGGCAGCGACGAGTTCAGCGTCCACCGGCTGCATTGCGGCCTCGTCGGGAGGCAGGATGAAATTGGCGGCCTCGGTGGCCAGACGCGCTGCGGTGAAGATTGCGCGCTTGTCTTCTTTCATGAGGGCGAGCCAGGACCCGATATAGCTGGCGTGATCCGAGCGCGGCGCGATACCAAGCTCGGTCAGGATGAAACATGCAGAAAGCTCCGCAACCAGCTCCTCGGCTCCATATCCATGGGTGCCAAAGCGGTTCGACAGATCGCGGGCGAGGCGATGTTCCGCTCCCGACCAATGGGCAAGTTCATGAAAGGCGGTGTTGAGGAATGCTGACTGCTCGGCGAAAGCCTCACGCTGTGGAAGAGCGATGTAGTCCAGAGCGGGTGCGTAGAAAGCCTTGTTCCCACCAAAGCGGATATCGGCTTTTGTGGCGGCAATCACGGCCTCGGCGGCCTCGTGACGCTCGGCCAATGGCGTAGAAGTCGGAACCTCGCACGCGCTTTCTGGCAAGCCCTCGCATTGCTCGAGTAGGGTAGGCCGGCAAAGTCTCAGGAAGAACATTGCTAGGCCCCCCTCCGAACCGGACGTGCACCTTTCAGCGCATCCGGCTCTCCACGACTGCGTGCTATCCGCCGTTGGCGGTCGGTTGGTTGACCGGCGTGGATGCTATTGTGGCAAGCGACGCATAGAACCACGCGCTTGCGCTGCCGGGCCGCCTGCATGTGGCGGGACAGTCCAGCATATTGCATCTCCGCGACCCGACGGACGTGATGGATTTCACAGGGAAGGTCTTCCCGACCGCAACGCTCACACTGGCGAGCATTGAGCCGTTCGACCAACTCTGTCCTGCTAAACACAAACTGGGTCGAGCGGGGTTTATCGATCCCGCCCCACGTTCGTACATGTCGTCGCAGGTCCTTCAACTGCCATAGTTTGATCGCGCGGGGTTCATTTCCCACTTCGAAGCGGATGAAGAAGTCCACTCCACGCCGCAGTCTGGCGAAGACCTTGCGAGCCGATGTCCTGTGCTTGGCGGCGATGGTTTTGACGCAGGAGAACAGGGCGAAGTAACCGCCTTTGTTCAGCTTGCGCTTCACGTCGTCAGCTAGGGCATAATAGTTCGCAAAGCCGCGCCATTCGGCATTGTAGGCAAGGACGATCTCCACGTCGCTTGCGAAGCGCAGCGCGGGCCGACCACGCGGGCGGAAGGCTTCATAGTCGCCCCAGCCCTTGTCATTGACGAACCGGACAACCCGATCCCTCGGAACGCGAAGCCGCAGTCGGTCAGCCAAGCCGCGCCGCGAGGTCGGACGACCATCAAAGATCGCCTTATGCGGATTACGGTTGGTGCTGGTGCAGACTTCGTATCCTAAGAA
>NZ_AYXS01000003.1:72230-72391 GCF_000505765.1 Asaia sp. SF2.1
TCGCGCCCCGTCCGTGGCTTTTCGGATTCCGCTTTTCTCGGCAGACATTTCCAGTTTCAGGATGTCGGTCAGGAAGACCCTGACCTCGTCCATCAACTGGCGTGCATCCGCCTTACTACCGGTCACACCGATGAGAAAGTCATCGGCATAACGACAGTATC
>NZ_AYXS01000003.1:72445-79014 GCF_000505765.1 Asaia sp. SF2.1
GCAGTCTCCTGTAGTTGGGATCGAGGGCGTCGCTGGCCGGAACGGTTGCCCGTTCTGCCTTGAGCCGACCAATCTCCTCCAGCATGGAGGTGATCTTCGGGGAGTCCGCCAACCCTTGGGCTCGCAGCGCATCCACATTCCGACGAAGGTAAGAGATGCGGTTGCGGATACGACGATAATCTTTCGTGTATCCGCGTTTGTCGCCCTTGGTGAAGCTGACTATCCGGGCCTCAATGAACATATCAAGCTCATGGAGGTAGATATTCGCCAGCATCGGCGAGACGACACCGCCCTGAGGTGTGCCGCTGTAGGTCCGATGATAGACCCAGTCCTCGATATAGCCAGCCTTGAGCAGGCCTCGGATCAGACGCACGAAGCGACGATCCGCGATCCGCTTTTCCAGCAGGCCGATCAGAACATCGTGATCGATATTGTCGAAGAACCCAACAACATCGACGTCGATCAGCCACTTCACCCCCGTCCATTTGGCGCGGATGGATTCCAACGCCGTGTGGCACGATCGCTCTTTCCTAAACCCATGCGAGTGCTGCGAGAACAGCGGTTCATAGATTTGCTCAAGGAGCGTCCGCACCACTTCCTGGACGAGCTTGTCCTCCGTGGTCGGCACGCCAAGCGGCCGTTTCTTGCCGTTGGCCTTCGGGATATACACCCGACGTACCGGCTTGGGCCGATAGCTTCCGTCCGCCAACCGGTCGATGATCGACCTGACCATCTCGGGCGAGAAGCCGTCGAGTGTCTTGCCGTCAACGCCCGGCGTCATCGCACCCTTGTTGGGCGCGATCTGCTGATAGGCATGCTCCCAAAGGAGCGGGCTTTTCATTAGGCGGAAGAGTCCATTGACCCGCCGACCCGACCTGATGATGGTCGGGAGTGATCTGACGGCCCTCTCGATGGTATCTGGCAGCATTAGCACACCTCCTCGTGAGGTTGTCTGATCGCAGTCGCTGCCGCCCTTCCCCCGAGCGTTGAAGCTTTTCGCATGGGTTGCCCCGTACTTATGGCCGCGCTCGTTCCCCATACGAATGGAGACTGTCCCGACCATTACGGCGGGCATTTGAGTACTATGGCGGCTCCGTCGCCATGCAGGTCCGGCAAGCCGTCCTGTTTAGGCGATCCCGCAATTACGGAAGTCGGAGTTCCGACGTGGTTAGGTGCCCCGTTCGTTCACTTGCCCCTCCCTACAGAGGGTGCGTCGGAGAAGCTGGCAGGCTCGCGGCATGACCGCTTGCTCGGGAGGAACTCAACCCCCTTTCCTCCATTTCTCCGATGTGCCGCGTCAACCATCCTGCGACACCGCTCACGTTGTTAGCCGCTGCAAACTGGGGTTCAGGCAATATAGCTTTCACCATACACGTCTTGCCCTGATCCATGACGCCGCGAATGGTTCTGACGCTTCCGGACCTTTTCTGAACATGCTACTTTCCCCCGTCCCTTTCGGGATTACAGCTATTGCTAGCCGAGGTTGGTCCAGTGGGCATGATCTATAGCCAGCAAGATCATCTACTCATGGTAGAGCTCCTTTTGTACTTCCGCCGTTACGGCGCACTGTTGAAAACAGTGTAGCGCTTGAGAAACGCGATCGTCTTTGGATCGTCGCGCTCGGCCTGGCTCTTGGGCACAAAGCGATTGGCATAGAAGACTGTCGTGCCTTTCTCGCCCTTGCGGACATTTGCGCCCAGCTTTTCAGCCTGCCTGTAGGTCAGCCAACGCTGTGCGCTAAAACCGCCTGTTTGCCCGGCGATCCAGAGCAGGATGACGTTAATCCCGCTATAGCGGCTTTCCGTCGTCGCATTACGCGGCAAGGACCCTGACGTCATGGTGTTGGTCCACGGCTGAACCCAGGGCGCATAGCCTTTTTCGAGTTCCGCGATGATGCGGTCGGTCGTTTCCTGGTGAAGGTCGGCGCGGGTACGGTCGGTCATGGGAGAGGCTCCGGATTTGGTGTGTGCTCTTTCTCTGAGCTTGACCGCTCCGGTAGTTGGCGGGTCGGGCCGGGTCAGGCGCGGCGCGTAAGCGCCGGGACCGGACCCACGCGCAGCCTGCGAGCATGGGGAGGACCCACCGCTTGATGCGGACCGATCCCGTCAGCTACCGCCCCTCTCCTCCCTCATTCTGTTGCGACCACCTCGGCGGGTGCCGCTACTGGCTCCGGGTTGATGCGGTCGTCGTCGAATTCGACGTCTTCGGCGACTGGATCATCGCCGACCGGGGCGTCGCTTCCGTCAATCCAGCAGATGATCCCCTCTCGGCGGTCCGATAGTTCGATATATTCGGGCGGAGCGGTCTGTTCCATCATCTTGCGTGCGGCAGCCTTGGCCCGTTCGATGATTTCGTCGGGGCTATCGGCCTCTATCTCCACGCTGTCATAGGCTCGGAGCCAGAAGCCGATCTTGACGGTGTATTGGGGCATTACGCGGCCTCCCTGGCCGCGAAGGCATTTGGCGAGACCAGCCTGAGCACGGGCTCCCTCCCCTTCGAAGGGCCGTGAACCCTCGCCTTGCTGTAAATGGCGCGTTCATCAAGCGTGTGGAACGCGAAGAAAAGCGCAGCATGCAGCGGATCTCGCAGGGGGCTCAGCTCCCACAAAGCGTAATCACTATCTCCCTGCGGCGTCATCAACGCCTCGAGCCTTCTGAGACGCTCCCGCTGCCACGATTGGAGCTTCGACCGTGTCACCCTGATCGACGCGGAAACTCCAATGCCGGTCTCGCTGAATCCTTCCGGCGTAAGAGCTCGCTCGAGGGTTGAGCGGTTCTTGCGGATATAGGTCTCTGCCTGCGTGCTGCGAGCATTGGCAAAGCGCATCCCGCCACCTTCACAAGAGGCCGCGTATTCGACGACCTTGCGCATGACGACCCACTCGCGATCCGCGCCAATAAGATCCCAGGACCGTGCCCGCGCTCCACTGCAGTCCCACATATTATTAGCGCCCCCCAGTTCGAAGAGCATGAAATAATCCTCCCTCCCATGCTCCGACGGGCAGGCTGCGGCGAGCTGGGCGGCCGTGAATTTCACGGCCACCTGGTCATAGACGATGCGATACGACATAGTCGGCCTCCCTCAGTTTTCAGAGGTCAGCATGACGACCTTGGCCCCAAGGCCCTCGTCACTGATCGCATAGAGCTCGATACTCTCGAGTGGAAAATCCGTGCCGATAATTGTCTGCCTGAAAAGCCTGATCGGCTGACGGCCTTCCTTGCCTCCATCCGTGCAGGTGACGACGGCAGTGCTCGTCGCGAGATCGACCTGCACCGACCATGCTTCGAATGGCTCCCGCCGAACTTTCGGATCGACGCGTGCAGATGCGATCACATCGACAAGCCATTTTGCTCCGTTCCTGACCAGAAACGCGGCACCGTCCGTCAGGACAAGGTCGCCGGTGTAGCGATGATATTTCGAGGTGCCGTAACACTGGGCGAGTTCGGCTTTGGTAAGGGCAGTCGTCATGGAGGTCTCCGGGGTTGTTCAGCGCGCTTTGACATTCTCTGCGCTTGACCCTTCCGGTAGCTGGCGGGTCGGACCGGGTCAGTCGCGGCGCGTGAGCGCCGGGACCGGACCCACGCGCAGCTGGCGAGCATGGGGAGGACCCACCGATTGATGCGGGCCGATCCCGTCAGCTACCCCTCTCTTTCCCTCAGGCGGCTATCGGGGTTTCACCCACTTCCGATGCGGCATTGGCGTCGGCGTCGGCCGCCAGATCAGCCTCGAGATCTGCAAGAGCGCGCTTCTTCTCATCGAGCGCAGCCTGGTCGCGGAACGGCGTACCAAGCCGCGCGCGGTAAGCCGGCAGGCGGGCGGTAATCTCGTCACGCGCCTTGCGGGTTTCCATCAGCTCTGTCTCGATGCGGCCGAGCCGGTGCTCGATTTTCGAAATCAGGCCAAGCGGCTTGGTATCGCGATCGAACGACACTTCGGACGGGCTGGACGTGAACGCGATCGCAAGGCCTGCCTCGATCTTCGGCGTTCCATCATCCAGAAACCGCGTCTGTGCTGCTTCGAGCAGGATCTCGAAACCACCGATACGACCGAGACGCCACGACCCTTCCTCGCGGTTCTTCTCCACCCTGCGCGCCTGGGACAAAAGCCATGCCCCGGCTTTCTCGCGCTCGGCCAGAACGCCCCGCGGCCCCTCGAAGGAAAAAGCCTCGCCGCGCGTCTCCACGCGCTGCGCGAGATCGGCCTCCAGGGCCGGGAAACGACGCTCGAGCGACGCCAGCTCACGCTCGCCAGTCTGGATCGAACGACGGACAGCGAACTGGTCATCATAATGCGCGGCTGCAAGACGCTCGAGACGCGCGAGATCGGCTTCGAGCCCTGCTTTCTGCATCAGGCGCATATCGCCAGAGGCAAGCGCCTTGGCCATGGCGAACTGGTTGCCCTCATCGTTAATATCCTCGATCCGACGGATCGAGCGATCGCCTGACATGGCGAGCGCGATGAAGCGCAGCTTGCGCTCGAGAAGCTGCCAGTTGGTTGCGTCCACCGAGCCTTCCTGCGCATAGGCGTAGATTTCGATCTCGTCGTGCTGGTTGCCCTGTCGTTCGATACGGCCCTCACGCTGGATGATGTCGGAAACGAGCCAGGGCACATCGAGATGGTGCAGAGCCTTCAGACGGGCCTGGGCGTTGACGCCCGTGCCCATGGTGGCGGTGCTGCCAATCAGGATGCGCTTGCGCCCTGCGTTCAGATCACCAAACAGGCGCAGCTTTGCAGCCGCCTTCTTGTAGTGCTGCATGAATGCGATCTGATCGGCGGGCACGCCGAGACGGGTCAGCTCGTCACGGATATGCAGATAGGCCGAGAACCCGCGTTTCTCGAACGCGGCTTCCGTGCCGAGATCGGAAAAGATCATCTGCACGGCGCCAGGAAGTGGCGCGGTCTCTCCTGTCTGCAGATCGCGATAGGTGTTCTCGCTCGTGTCGACCCAGATGCGATGGACGCGAGCGATCAGATCATCGAGCTTGCTGGACTCCTCTGCGTCACAGCGCACGAGACGCAGATCGATCGCGGCATGTCGGGCATCGTTGATGACCGAAAGCAGGATATCGTCGCCCTTCTCGGGCTTGCCTTCCCGCTCCTCGATCGCCTTGATCCGGTGCGCGAGCGTGCGCTGATAGGCCTTGAAGTCGTCATTGGCGGGCGTGACGACGATCGCACGGTGTCCGCCCTTGATCGCGGGCAGTTTGACGTAGCGGCGCAGATCGTCCTGCTGGACCACATCGGCGAAATGGCGATACATGGCCATAAGATCAGCGACGTTGACGAACTCGGTGAATCGCGTAACGGGCTTGTAGAGCCCGCTCGGCTGCAGCTCGAGTTCGGTGCGCGTCTCGCCGAAATTCGCGGCCCAGGCGTCGAACTCGTGGAGATCGCGTGCGCGCAGATCCTCGAGTGCCATGAAGCGCTGGACGGTGAACAACTCTCCAATCGTGTTCGTGATCGGTGAGCCCGATGCGAGGATCAGCTCGCGACCGGAATTGCTACGGGCGAGATAGCGGGTTTTCACGTACAGATCCCAGGCACGCTGGCTGCCATTCGGGTCCACGCCCTTCAGGTCGGACTGGTTCGTCGCGAAAGAGAGTTTGCGGAACTGCTGGGCCTCGTCGACCATGATCTGATCGATGCCGATCTCACCGAGATGCACCAGATCATCCTTGCTGCCCTGCAGGCTCTCGAGACGCTCCTGCATCCCCTCCTTCATACGCTCGATGCGCTTGCGAGAGAGGCGATCGTCCGGATCGACACTATCGAGGATGGCCTCGTAGGACGCGATCTGGTCCTCGATCATCTCACGCTCGAAACTGCTCTCGACCGGAATAAACTTGAAGGCATCATGGGTGATGATGATAGCGTCCCAGTTCCCCGTCGCAGCACGCGCGATGAAGCTCTGGCGCTTGGCCTTCACGAAGTTCGTCTCGTCGGCGACCATGATATTCGCGGTCGGGTAGAGCATCAGGAACTCGCGAGCCATTTGCGCCAGGCAGTGCCCCGGCACCACGATCATCGCCTTGGAGATCAGACCGAGGCGCTTTTGCTCCATCACGGCCGCACACATGGAGAAGGTTTTTCCGGCACCCACGGCATGCGCCATATAGGTGCGTCCTGAGGCGATGATGCGCCAGATGACGCGCTTCTGGTGGTCGCGCAGCATGATGGCCGAGCTGGCACCTGGAAGCCGCAGGTGGCTTCCGTCGAAGAGGCGCGGGACGAGATTGTTATAGGTCTCGTTATACAGTCGCACGAGGCGGTCGGCGCGCTCGCTATCCTGCCAGACCCAGTCCTGAAACGCAGTGCGGATCGCCCGGAGCTTCTCCTTGGCGGCCTCGGTCTCCTTGGCGTTGAGCATGCGCTTTTCGACCCCATCCTCCATATAGGTGTCGAAGATCTTCGGGCTTGCCTGTGTCAGGGCGTCCTCCAGCAGTTCGCCGGCATGACGGCGCTCCGTGCCCCAAACCGAGGTCGCCTCGGCGCGGCCGGCAAAGGCACGCTTGTCGATCGACCAGCAGGCCACGGCGGCGGTGTGGTAGATCCGGGCTTCCACGCCGATC
>NZ_AYXS01000003.1:79117-79824 GCF_000505765.1 Asaia sp. SF2.1
TGTCGCTCGGACGCAAATCCTCGGGCTGCACGGCCTCGAGGGCTGAGACGTTGCGCGCGTAGCGTGCATCGCGCGCAGCGGCTTCGCGCGCCTCGGCGAGCTTGGTGCGCACGGCACCGGAAAGATACTCGTCAGACGTCACCCATACCGGGCGGCCATTGCTCGAGCGGCTTGGCTCGAGGAAGATGCTGCTGCCCAGCTCGGCCGTCACGGCTTCTTCGCTCTGCCCCATCAACTCGGCCACGATCGGCAGCTCGACGCGTCCGGCTTCATGCAGGCACACGGCCAGGGCGTCATGAACCGAATGGATCTCGGGTTCGGACGGCGCCTGAATCACGCGATCGGTAAAGAGCGGCCCCGGTTCGGCCGTGTCGGTCTCCTCGTCATAACGCTCGATCGAGGAGACGAGCCAGACATCGGGATCGTCGAGGAAGGTCTGGAGGTTCGGGCGACGCTGGGTCTCGCTCTCGGCGCCGGTCACGGCGTCGACGCGGGTTGTCGTCTTGGTATGGTTGATCGGGCCGAACTGGCGCGTGAAGTTCAGCCAGGCACGCTTGAGGCTCGCCTGCAGACCGGCAAACGGCTTGTTCTCGAACTGTGCCCGCAGCACAGCGCGGGTCGCATCGCGCACGGGGATCATCGCCTCGATGATACGCGCGTGCTTCTGGAAGATGCCCTCCTTCTGCTCGCCCTTGCGAATGGCGACC
>NZ_AYXS01000003.1:79908-81560 GCF_000505765.1 Asaia sp. SF2.1
GCAGGTCGCCGCCCTCTTCGCGCGTCTCCTTCGCAGGGCGCACGATGCGGCTATCGGCCACGGGCGGGAAACGCAGTGCAGGTGCAATGCGGCCGAGGGCCTCGGGGAGTGCGTCAGCCAGATCCTGCCCGTCGCGGGCAACGCAGGTATAGTCCATGCCAAAGGCCGTGCTGGCCCAGCCATGAAAGCCCAAGACCTGCTCGGGGTGCGCTTCCATCCACGCATTGATGCGCAGGGCTCCGTCTCCCATGTTCGTGTCCTCGATATCGACGCAGGACAGCCAGGTCTCATCGCCCGGCATCTCGCCGATCTCGCGCTTGCGGAAGAACACGATATCCACGACCACATCCGTGCCGGCATCGGCGCGCATGGTGCTAGCCGGCAGGCGCACCGCGCCCAGGAACTCGGCCTCCTCATGAATGAGCGTGCGCGCACGGGCATCGGTCTTGTCGAGCGTATGGCGCGAGATCACGAAAGCCGCGACCCCATTGGGGCGCAGGGCATTGATCGAGCGGGCCAGGAACCAGTCATGGAGCGACAGCCCCTTGAGGTCACGCGGCTCTGCCTGGCTCACGGTGCGGTTCGAGAATGGCGGGTTGCCGATCGCCAGATCGTAGCCCGTGCTCAGCTTGGCACGGGTGAAGTCCTCTGCGCGGATCCACTGCTTCGGATAAAGCTTCGCAGCGATGCGCGCCGTGAGCGGGTCCATCTCGATGCCGGTGAAGGCGATCTTGCCCTCGAGCTTTTCAGGGCGCGATGCGACGAACAGGCCTGTCCCGCACCCCGGCTCCAGCACGGACCCGCCTGCGAAGCCGCGCGCCATCATGAAGTCCCACATGGCATGGACGACCGTTTCAGGGGTGTAGTGGGCATACTGGGTCGAGCGTGCGAGGGCGCTGCGTTCTGCCTCGGTGGTGCAGGCTTTGAGATCAGCACCCAGCTTTTCCCACCCTGCGCGATAGGCTTCATTGGCGCGGGGGAAAAGCGCGTTTGCCAGCTCCCCTGCCCCGAAGCCTGTGAAGCGGCTCAGCTGCGCCTGCTCTTCGCTCGTCGCGTTTCGGGCCTCGCGCTCGAGGGTCGATACCAGCTTGATCGCCTCGATGTTGTCACGCGCACGCGCCTTCCAGCCCTGCGCCAGACCACGCAGACCGGCGAGACGGAAATCAGTCTGAGGAATGACGAGGGGTTCGACCGCAGGCAGCAGCGCGCCCGGTGCATCGCCCTCTTCGCCTTCCAGTTCACCCCAGAACAGGTTCGCGTTGCCATCAAGGGCGGTATCGCCAAACAGGCTGAGTTGGAAATCGGCGTTCGACATCGGCTGGCATCCGTGCAGGACCGGACCTCACCTGCGCTCTGTGTCGCGGGAGGATGCGGTGATTGGAGAGGGTCCGGGATCGAGATTTTCTTTTCTCTCTCCCTTCTCCATCTCCGGCACCAGGACCCGGCGGCAGGGTTAAGCCCGGTGCGCTCGCGCGCCGGCACCGCAGCCACGCGCAGCGACCGCAGGTCGTGAGCATGGCGAGGCGCCACGGCTTAGCCATGACGGCGGGTTCTGGTCCGCCTCTCTCCTCTGTTAAATGCGGGACGCACCGTCAGGCATCAAAGCATCATGTTCATGTTTACATGAACATGACCGACTTGGCGCAGCGCTG
>NZ_AYXS01000003.1:81690-81832 GCF_000505765.1 Asaia sp. SF2.1
TGAGAGTATGCTCCCCCATGAGGTACATGTACCTGTCTCCATACGGACACCCGCCTGAAGAAGGTGGCGCGGGGGCTATCCCTGCCTGGCGAAGCCGTCAGGCATCAAAGCATCATGTTCATGTTTACATGAACATGACCGA
>NZ_AYXS01000003.1:81993-82214 GCF_000505765.1 Asaia sp. SF2.1
TCCCTGCCTGGCAACGCCGTCAGGCATCGACGCATCATGTTCATGTTTACATGAACATGATCGACTTGGCGCAGCGCTGTGAGAGTATGCTCCCCCATGAGGTACATGTACCTGTCTCCATACGAACACGCGCCTAAAGAAGGTGGCGCGGGGGCTACCCCTGCCTGGCGAAGCCGTCAGGCATCAAAGCATCATGTTCATGTTTACATGAACATGACCGA
>NZ_AYXS01000003.1:82351-83062 GCF_000505765.1 Asaia sp. SF2.1
CCCCTGCCTGGCAAAGCCGTCGAGCATCAAAGCACCATGTTCATGTTTACATGAACATGACCGACTTGGCGCGGCGCTGTGAGAGCATGCTACCCCATGAGGTACGTGTACCTGTCTCCACACGGACACGCACCAAGGAAGGCGGAGCGGGGGCTACCCCTTCTTGGCGAGGGAGTCAGGCATCAGGCATCAGGCATCAGGCATCATGTTCATGTAAACATTAACATGATGCCTGATGCACTAGGCGAGGCTGAGCCCGGAAAACCTGATCCGTGAGGTAGCCAAAAGCCGTTATACGGATTGACACAGTCACCGGAACTTGGTCCGGCTCTTACGCCGATCCTCAACAAGATCGTTCGGTGCGACTTCAAACCCAGCATCTGAGAGAGCTTTGAGAACGAGATACTGCTTTGTGACACCAGTCGTAACGGCTGTGGTCGCAAGCTGCCGATCAACATACTCAGGAATAACCAGACGCAAGGAAGACATTGCCGTTGGCTCTGCTTCTTCAAGAGAGGTCTGTGCTCCCCATTTGGACCCGAGCTGCCGGCTATTCTGAGCAATCTCGTGGTCCTCCGCACCTCGCGGCGCACGAAGCCCACCAAGATTTAGCTTCGGTCTAGGAGTGGGAGCCAAATCTGCAGAGATCGGGGGGAGATCTCTTTTCGTCATGCCGCTTGCTCCAATAGACGGCCCAGCGTCACCAACAAC
>NZ_AYXS01000003.1:83142-95843 GCF_000505765.1 Asaia sp. SF2.1
GCCCTGTGATATGCATTTCGCGGAAGGCCGCACGCTCCATAAGGCCTGTCGCGAAGATCGGAACACCTTGCGCTTCAACTGACTCGCGGACGTGTTTGGCTGCTCGGGACTCGAAGCCCGGCAACACCCGGCTCCATATTAGAGATCGAGCTATGGGAGCTCTAGCTAGGTCCTCAGCATCTTCAATCTGAGCAATGGTCTTCATCGCGTCACGGACGTCAGGCAAGCTCGCTTGACAGGGGACAAGCACGAAATTCGATCGTTGGAGCGCTTTCAGTGCGAGCGTCGATGAACCGCCAGGCAGATCGATTATCGTCAGCTCTGCCTTGTCTTCAGCTTCTCTGAGAGCTCGGAGGATATTGTGCTCATCGATAGACGGACAAACGGTAAGCTTTTCTAGCTTGCTCTTGGCGCCAAAGGCACTCGCATGCTGGTTGAGGTCGCAGTCGAGCAGGCGAACTTCATATCCGCGATGAGCCAACACGGAACCCAAGACAGTAGACATTGTCGTCTTGCCGCAACCGCCTTTGGCGGAGGCGATCGAAAGAATGGCCATTTGCTTCTCCACGCAGGAATATTACAGACGAACCATAGCTCAGGTTCTCTTACATGTCAACAACAACATGTACATGATAACATGTAACCATTGCCCACTAAAACCGACTTCTACCCGGATTACGAGCTTTCACACTGGCCTCATCGATATAGGTCTCGACAACCTGGAGGCTCTTGTGACGCGAGAAACGCTTGAGCTCGAGCAGGTCGTATCCGTCCTGGGCGCCAGTGTTGATCGCACCGCGCCGCAGGCTATGACCTGAAAAATCACCTTCCAACCCGGCAGCGGAGCACCGCTTGCGAATGATGTCTGCGATCGCCCGGTCAGAAAGTGCGTCCTCGCCGATCTTCGGCAGGGCAGGGGAGGGCATACCGGCCTTGACCTGGGCGGGTAGCCAGACCCTGCGAAACACTGGCCCCTCACTGATACCTGCCGCACGGAACCAGGCGTTAAGCGCGAGAATAGGACAGTGACGGGTTATACCGGAGGGGATGCCGATCAGCTCGCCTTTCCGCGCCTTGTCGCCCTTCGAATGTCGCAGACGAACAATCAAGCCATCCTCGGAAAACGTCAGGTCGGACACAAGCAACCCTGAGAGCTCGGAGCGACGAAACGCCCCGGCAAAGCCTAAAAGTAGGATGGCCCGGTCTCTGCGCGAGGTCGGATCCAGACCGGGTATCGCGTCAACTGCCTCCGTCAATGAATCCCAGGTGAGAGCCGTTTTCTGCTCTGGCTGCGGATTGATTGCATTGCGCCGAATACCCGCCAGAGCCCCTGAGACCAGGGGATGGCTGGTAGGAATGGCGATCTGCGCCAGGTGATGCAGATAGCGCAGGGCCGCACGGTGGATATCAATCGTAGATACCTTTCGTGCACGCAGTGCCATATCAGAGAGATAGGCAGCGACATCATCACTGCGTGCGGGAAGGGCAGGGAGGTTGTGGTCGCTCGCCCACCGGCACCAGCCACGCACTGCCGAACGATAAGTCCGTAGCGTGTTGCCTGACTTGGCTAACTGGTTGAACACCTCGGCCGCATCGCGGGCCGTTTGCAGGGTAGCATCATGCTCAGGCAGGATGATTGAGGAGACGTGCGAGAACCACGCGGAAACGGCCGCGGGCGGTTGGCCGATGGGGCAGGGGGGTAGCTCGGCGAGTACCTTACCTAGCCTGGCGCCGCCCGCGTCCTCCAACGCCCCAACGAAGCGAGGTACACCGCTCTCTACTTCCAGACACAAGGTCAGCTTGTGCTGTTTGGGAAGAACGCCCACCAGCCGTCGTAACGCCACAAGAGCCTGATCACTCGTTTCAACCGGCTCCGCGATCGTTGTGTCGGCGGCAAAATCGCCATTCGGCAATTGGCCGCCGGCTAGAACTACGGAAAGGGGAGGGGCAAACACTGCCTGGGATAAGATTACGGTTGCGTTGCGCAACTCTGCATCCCCGATAAGACCAATGGCGGTGCCATCCAGGCGATCGAGGACGGCTTGCCGGCCTACCGATCGGCTTCCAAACAACCGAACTTCATCAATCATCGACGTGTAGTCCGACTAAACCTCATCCCTACCCCCTATACCACGGTCGGAACGCGGTGCGAACGCGTGGATTGCGACTGCGATAGAAGTGCCGGGAGTCTCGGCGAACGAACGCTATGCCGCACGCCGTTAAGATCTGATCACGGCCAAGTCCGGGTTAGGATCCCGCCGTTCTACTGACGTTATTATTTCAGTCTTTGTAGATCCCGTCCAGGTCACACTGTGGGCAATACCCTCCGCCAGGGTTGCCTTTCCATCCGCATCGTCCGCAGATCAGCACCTCATCCTCATCGATACGAGCGGCAGGATGATAAGGATCTGCATCCTAATCGTGCATCATCCACTGGTCACACACCTCCAGAGGGAGGTCCGTCACCGCCTGCACAAAGCCGACTGCCTCCTGTGTGTGATAAACTGGGGTCCCGTTCTCTGTTCTGATGAATGATGCAAACTCCGTTCTATCAGCGGCCAGGACTTCGCTGCCGCTTGCTGCATCAGCGTCAACTATCCCAATCAGCGCTGCATAGCGAAACCCGACGTCGCTGAGACGATCGCGGAGTTCGCTGTCACCTTCCCAAGGAAAGGGCTTACTCTTTTTAACCATCTCGTTAATCCATAAGCTGAGGAATACATGGAGAATCTAGCTGATGGTCTGCTGATCCTCAATCTTTGTTTCGTATAATTTACGAAGAGCAGTCCAGTATCGGGGATCGGTTGTCAGGCATGACTTTCTTCGACGACAGGTCTTCCACCTCACTAAGTTCGCCTACTTCATGCTCCCGGTAGTTTGAGCGTCACGGCAAGGATTTCATGCTCAGTATGAACCGAAACCAGGGTCATGCGAGCCACGCGATGTAGCCCTTGCCGCCCCTCAATTGTATACACTGGATAATGCTCGAGTGCCTTCGCGAGGAGCGGTCCGCCGTGTTGGGAAAAATAATTGCCCAGGCCGAGCCGGTGTTCTTCGGTTGCCTTTCCGACTTTCTCTTCCAGATTAAGGATATTGGCTGCGCTTTGCAGCGCGCCGACCCATGACCACGATGAATCCGGCGATACCCCTATCTTGGACAGTGAAACAGGTTCGACCTGGCAGGTGTTTACCTGAAAATCGGACAGGAAAAAACGCGCTTCGTCATAACGAAGACCGGCGGACAAGCTCGCGCTGATTGGAGCTTCAACCGGGCCCATCGCAAGAGTGCCCGATACTTCGATCGCGATCCGGTTGCCAGCATTCAGGGTCGTCGTAGCTTTCATCAGACGGAACTTGCAGCCGGCCTTTTCAACTGCGAGGGGTATTTTTTTATCGATCCGCTCTTGGATCGCCCGGCCCGGTATCCTTATCGTGACTGTCTTCATCCATCGGAATGCTGCAACGATGACGCACAAGCACAATATGGTGGCGACTGTTAATACAGTGATGAACTGCGACATATTTTCCTCGGTGTACACTCACGGAATGAGGGTATTTTAAATAATCGATCATTGGAGCGGTAATCTGAGGTACCCAACGGCCCCGCTTAGGTGGCAGAAACGGACCAGTCGTCACATACTCCCAATCCGTTAGATCGCCGCGCGCCATTGATGTTTTCACTGCGCGTTATGCCACAGGCAAGAAGTGAGCCAGATCTCAGGCTGGACGTACTTGAGGCGACGAACTGGACCCTTTCAAATCGTCACTCGCCTGCTCTTTTTTTCGATAAAACTCAGCTAATTTTCTAAGCCAAAGCTCCTGATCAGGATCTTTGTTGTCAGCCGCCACAGCGACTTTACGCAGTAATACAAGTTCTTCGCGGTCAATCAGAGTGACATCCAGATCCGACAAGGTTGAGCGCAGAATCTCCGTAGCCTTGTCCCCGATAGCGGATGGATCTGGTCCCTGGGATGCCGCCCCGGAGAACCACGCGGGGGCCGCGAAACTCTTAAGCATCCCACTCGCTTGATTTGAGGCCTCGCTCAAAATGCCAACGGCGAGGCGCCTGCCAACAGCTTCAACAGCGTCGCCAGCAAGAGCTGCTGCTCCTACACAAACATCCGGAATCGACATTATTGCGAGACCAGCCAATACACCTAGAACCACTATGTAAATCCTTCCTTAAGCTCTAGAATTTCTGTGAGGCGGGGGGATGCGTTGTCAGAGGCGACGGACCTTGCATCCTTGCGTCTAATTGTCGGTCATGGATTATTTCTTTAGGAAAAAAGGCTCCAGAAGAAGACCGAGACCGACACACACGCCGAGACCACCGATATCACTGCACATACTTTCGATATGGTGAGCGCGCGCCCTGGCTGGGGTGCTGCGTCACTTACGCCTGGTTGTTGCTCAAGAAATCCGCTCGTCATCTCATTATCCTCGATGGGGGGGATTGGTTGTCACAAGTTTGGTGCGATAGGCACCCAGCTTTCCGGTCAATGAGCGGACGGACGTCTCTTACGATGCATCGTTACTACATCATCAGGGTTAGCCGTAGGAGCTGCTGCGACGATACGCTGCCAGTACGCTTCTGCGCTCGGGATTATGCCCCGTCGTTCAGCAAACTCTAGGAACGCACGCGTTGTTAGAATGTCGATATCGGCGCTCACCCCATAATCGCCAATCATGCGCGGCACACGACCGTTCTCGTAGACAATCAAGACCGCGTTGGACGACTGATCAACTTCTTCGCGGAGCCACCCGACGATCGATAATTCCCCGGCACCTCTCCACCGGAACGCAGGATCAGCACGCCGCGCTGTGAGAAATGCCCGGCCAACGTCAGTTGTCTCAACAGAAACTGGCGCATTTGATCCAGGTATGAGGCCAACATCAAGCCAAGCCTGAATCTCTTGAGCACCCGGCTTATCGAGCGAGGCAGTTGCTTCAAGAGCGACCATGTCCGTTACCACGACACGGCCTCCGACCTCATGCAAGAGATGCAATGCCTTTGCCTGTGCGAGATGAATCAGTGGACCAGTGTCAGGAACGATAACGTCCGGCCGTTCGATCTGCGCTTGAGGCTCTTCAGGAACAGTCTGCATCGTTATCCCCTGCTTCGAGTTATATCATCACCATAAGCTGCCACCGCTTGAAAGTCAACCAACTTGACAACAAATACAAATCGCTATATCTAAAATCCAGACCGGTTGAACAGGATCCATAATTTGTCTGACTCCGATCCTTCCACGACAAAAAGACATTTGGTTGGCTATGTGCGGGTCAGTACATCCGATCAGAATAATGAACACCAGATCGACTCTCTTATTAAATTCGGGGTCGATCCTCGGGATATTTTTGAAGACAAAGCTAGCGGCAAGAACATGGCACGGCCTGGTTGGAAAGACTGCTGGCGGGACATTCGAGAGAAAGATATTTTAGTCGTCCACTCTATTGATCGTCTCGGTCGCGATTTGGTCGAGGTCGTACAGACAGTCAAAGCCTTACATGATCGGGGCGCCGACCTAAAAGTGTTGACGATGGATCTCGACACGAGAACACCTACAGGACGTCTAATCTTCGCGGTTGTCGCCGCCATGGCGCAGTGGGAGAGGGAACTAATCGTTGAGCGGACCCGAAACGGATTGGCTGCCGCACGCGCAAGAGGAAAAAAGGGGGGACGCAAGCCTACCCTGACAGATGAACAGGTCACCGAAGCACTGGCCAGAATACAGGCAGGCGAGCATGCTAAGACGGTCGCCGCCGAATATGGGGTATCGCGCCAAGCTATCTACAAGCGGTCTAAAAACATGCGGAAGGAAATCGAAGGTGACTGACAACCAGACGACGACCATTGGTGGATCACCGTTTAACCCAACGGTGTTTGTTATCCCCGGGGCGGAGATGGATGCGGGTGATTGGGCGCACGCCGACAGGATGCGCTTCGTCGAAGTGAGGAAGTTGTACCCGGAACTGGCACACTTTAGAGACCTAGCACTGGGTTGCGCGATAGGTGACTTTGCGTGCGATTATTACATGGTCGGCAGTCCGCACGAATTCATGTATTCCGAGCGCGACGAGAATTTTTTACATTATTGTTGGTGGCGTCAAACTCGTGGCCTTTGGGACGGAGATTGCTCAGATGACGAGCGGCTTTCGGGAGCGAACGAGTGGAGGGCGGGATATCATGAAAGCGCGCGCAAGAGTGACTGACACCAAAACGACTGATGAAACGTCAGGTAGCGTGGATCCGTCATCAATAGCTGCAGGCTTGATTAGCGAAGCGGTTGAGTTGGATGCCAAAGCGGAGAGGGCGAAACCGTATGGTAGGAGAGATGAGTATTTTCATTATCGCGGCCAAGCCAAAGCAAAGCGAGAGGAAGCGAAGACTATAGACCTAAGCAGTGCGCGGATGATGCAGCGACTTTATGGAGACAATAAAAAATGACTGACAAGCAGACGACGGATAGCGGCTTTTTTGGTTGGATCCATTACGCGCGAACGTCTGATGGCATTCGCATCGCGAAGTGCCGCGTCTGACGATATCCGCTGATATCAAAAGCTGGAACCGCTGGTTCCAGCCTAACTCCTGCCACTTTTCGCCCGCCCACCTACTTCCAATAATATTGGCTACCCTAATCAGTGCATAGGAGGCCACACCGGAACTCATTGTCCGGAATGGGGGAAGAGCGGACATCCCTGCCAGTGCTGGGGCAGTTCAAAGCGCACAAGCAGTTTTGTCGTTTACTGACGCCGCCCTGCTACTCATAGAAAAGATGAAGTCAAGTTCTCAGCGGGACGGACTTGATGGTGAGGTGTCTGGGGTGTCTGGTCTCCGCCGCTGAGCCAAATCATACTCCAGCCTTGGAAACCTAACTTCAAGTTCGATCCAGCGAACCGGAAGTATATTTTGAAACCAGGTATCGGGAATCGGCCCTTTTCCCGGGATGGCGTAGCTGCGTAGTTCGTTCATCGCGTCTGTATCACGTCCCAAAACCTTCTGCAGAAGGCTGCGCCTGGCCCTAAGGGGTAGAAGCTCATGCTGTGTATCCTCAGGCTCGATCCATGCTGGGGAAGGACTAAAGAGATGGTTCATTATGAACTGTACGAAGGATATTTTCTCTTCGCCATCTGCAGAAAATATATCGCCAATATTTTTGTCGAGTTCTGTTCGAAGCCACATGGACGAATCGCGAGCTATTTTTTCTCCGCAAAGATCCGGATATAGTCTGGCAGCTTCATCGATGGAGGATTGAGCCCCGATCAAATCCGCCACCCGGTCCGGGCAATACAGGTTATATAATATGAGTTTACCCATAAACCTTTTAAGGTTAGCGATCTTTTCGCTTTGCCCATTCGTATCCTCGAAATACGCGTCCGAGTCCCAATCCGGATTAATACCTTCGCCAAATCTATAAGGCCTCGCAATTTTTGCCTGTATTAGATAAATCCACTCCCTATTGTTCTGAGCAGTTGCATTATTACTGGTATCTTTAAACTTTATAATTAATGCGTAATCGGACTGGGTGATATCTCCCTCAAATTTCTGCGAAAAACTCTCGAATCCGAAATATACTTTATCGTTTTGTACGCCGTCTAATGATATGGCATTGCACTCCTGAATAAGATCAGACGCCGTATACGATAAGCCTTCCATAGGGTTTTCTATATCGGTTCCCCTTCGCAGGCGGCGCGACACTTCAACTTCGCCCATCTCTCCATGCGAAGAGCGAATTTCCCGACCTATATTACTATCGAGTCCCAGTAAAAACTTTTTTATCGGAGTAATGTATTCTCTAGGTAGCATATGAGTCCTACTCACCCCAATGATGGAAAGATTACGAATTAATCGCCATGATAAGAACCATTTTCCTGCAATAAGATAAAGATAAATGCGATCCTGTCAGTGACGGATAAGAACCTCTATATTCGATCGAAAATAAGTTGAATGAACCGCCTCGATGTTGACTAAGACCAAATTGCAAGAGCCCTTTTGGAAATTCGGTGTGAGGGGCTTCGAAGCGGTCTGGCACGTGATTCTAGGGCGGGATGTGAACGACAGAACATCGATGCCTGAAAACCAATATCAAGCGAGAGCTGACGTCCTTCACTGAGCGCAGCCGTATAGGCAGGGAGATGACCTGCGCTGCATCGGAACCATGCCTCGGAGGCATGCTTTCTGCACAATCCGTTGCCGCTTTACGCCGACACCACCTACTTCCGATAAGATAAGCTACTTGCAGGAGTTTCGTATCTAGGCATCCCAGCCCAGATATTTTCTTCGGACTGGGGTGAGAGCGAATAGTCAACTTCAGGGCTAGCATGGCTACGACCGCATACCGTGATCACCGCGAACGATAGCTTTCGGTCTAGAAAATACGTCAATCAGCGTGTGCCGGCTCGACTTCGTCTGCAACCACGTCATCCACTTCCAACATAGGATTTTCGGCTGGGTCAATATCTGTAACGCCGAGCTTTTTAAAGAAAATAGCATTCCTCATGTGTGCATCGTTAAGTAGTTTTCGATAGCTGATCACCTCTACGAAGGCGTCAGGATTGCGGATATATCCAACCCAGCCATCTCCATCAGGAGTAGGATGGAAGGCGTGTCCCCTAAAGGCATTTTGAAGCTTCGGCGTCATATCGGCTATGATGTAGCAGTGAAAGGCTGCATCTTTAAGGCGTGCCGATACAACCTTTCCTCTGACGTCCTTGAGGTCCGCCTTTTGAAATCGTCCGATGTAATCGATAAGCTGAGTGAGCGGATTATTGTTGCCGTCGTATTCTGGCCGCCCCGGCCGTTTAAATTCAACTAGAACGACGGTGTTGCCCGCGTCTTGTTCCTGCCAAGCAAAACAGTTGTCATAGAAGAATGCAACGTCCGGTCTCTCAAGTGACGAGTCAGACGTATAGTTTTTGAACCGCAAATCCGATGCAAAGTGCGAGAAAAAAGCCAGTCGATCATCTAGCAACCACAGGTTATGGTTAGTTATTTCTAGCTCGCTTGAGGTTTTCCGCATCGGTATAACAAGATCGTGGACAGCTTCTTCGAGATAATGAGCGTCACTCTCGTCACGACGACCAATGTATCTTTCAAGGATGTCGAGTACTGACTTACGGAGTAGAACATATTCCGCTAGCACTCCACGCTGCTGCTCTTGCACAAATTTCTGGTAGCTTTCAGTCATTTTCTTAACTTCGGCGTTGATCTGAGGTCTTTCCTGTATAGCTTTCTTGACCCTCTCGGCCTGGTTCATCTTACGGAATCGGTTGATACACATGGACGAAAACACTTGTTCTTTTGACGTAGCCCCTGCAGGGAGGCTGTCTACGAACGTCTCCATCTCATCGTTTAGATAATGAAACTGCGGATATTGTCGGATAACATCCTGAGTAGTTTTTCGCTTCTGCTCTTTAATTCGGACAACATAAGCATCAAGATATTTAGTGACGCTCCCGAGGAGGGAGCGGCGAATCTCACGGCTTTCGTCTCCGTCAAAGATAAATTGCGTCCGTTCTTGGTTAACGTGGTCGTCCAGATGAATGCCGTGGACACAGCCGACATAAACATCTCCATCGTCTAGGGCCTTAAGACCGATAGCGTCGTCAATGGGCTGTTCATCGACTGCGCGCTCGTGCGCAGTCAAGTAGAGCCAGTTCCATGCTTTCCGGTTTGCGTCTGAGCGAATTGCTTTGCTTGCTCTGATATGTCGTATTGTTAATTCTATCGCCTCGTCGTCGTTAAGTTCAACGACAACCTTCTCCTCGCTGGTGTGTCTAACCAGATCTGCAAATGCTTGGCGCAAATCGATGGTCTCAACGCCATCCGCGACCTCAATCGCTGGCGCGGACCCAGCAGCCAGGAGGGCCATGAAATGTCCCATCAACCGTTGCCTGATGACGGCCGGGTCGACTGGGCACCTGCTCCCGTATGAACTCTGGAATGCTCGAAGCGCCACCTTGGTACCTCTGCTCTGAGGCGCGTCGTTCGTGCTCGATCGTGGAACAACTTGGTCACGTTCGCTAAGTAGGAAGTCGAAAGACCTTGAGTTTAGCTGCCCCAGATCATCATGATAGGAACTGTCGATACGAATATTACTGAAGATGCGCAGCCAGCCAAGGCGCCCTATCCCCTTGCCACCGCGGTCAATCTTATGCAGGGAATCAGGCTTGAGGAATGAGGCGTAATTTTCACTGTTTAGTCCAATGCCATTGTCAGTGATTGTGAAACCAACAATCTGTGACTTCGGCTTTGTTTTGTCCTCCCGCAGGACTTCAATGACGACACGGCCATATTGCTTCGCATCCTTGCCCCACAGGTCGTCAATTGCGTGAACACCATTCATCACAGCTTCAAACATTGGCAGTAAGGCTGTGCCTGCTGATGGCTTGAGGCCCATCCTCTTCACACGACCGATGATGTCCGTCTCTAATGAGGGCATAGAATTTCAAATCCACATAAAAATCCGCCTTGCTTTTTGAGCGTAGCGAACTCGGCAAGAGTTGGCAAAAAGTAACGGATCTTAGAGGCTCAGCCGCATCTCGATTAAGAAGAATCGCTCCCCGCACGCGTTAGGCCCCGTCCGCTTTGCGAAAGCGGAACATTGCTCTCAAGGGGCCGAGATGCCGGCGGAAGCCGACATCCGGCCTTAGGTGCGACCGTATAAGCAGGGAGACGGTCTGCGCCACAGCAAAACTCTGCCTCTGAAAGAGAGATTTCGTGCCTTCCGCTGCCGTTTCGCGTCCACGAATCCTACTTCCGATAATATAAGCTATCCGAAGTAGGTCACCGCATAGGAAGACATACCGGACCTCATTGTCCGGGATGGGGGGAGCAGTATGTCCGGTTTTCGACCAAAATCTTTAAAAGCGGGCGTCTTCGCTAATTAAACCCTGACATCAGAGCGGATTTTTGACGGTCCTAAAGCGAAGATATTCATCGATTCAGCTTTCTTATAAACGGCCATATAGTCTTGGTCACCGCGCCTCAATTCCTTATCTGCCCGATATCTAATTTTCTCTTTCGACAAGATAATTTGGGGAGATGGCCGGAAATTACCATCCTCAAATTGAATATCCACGGGAATTGACTGTGAATTCGTAGGAGAGAACAAATTGTTAACGAGATTAATCATATAACGTATATGTGCATCAGGAGGCGCAACTGCGCTATTTTTATCTGTAAACCCATCCTGTATATGGCCGTCTGCCATAAAAGACACTCGGCCGGACGGTATATTCAGGTAATCCGGCGCCTTACCTGTTTTGCAGACCTCCTGTAACATCCTCGTGCGTTGGCAATGTTCGATGTGTTGGGGGGAGCCAATTTGCTCAACCTGATGAGCGATATGACAGGTCGAAATTTCACCTATGCGGCCAAGTAAACTCTCAATTGATGACAATGATAATTGTCCGGTATCATGTATTACGGCAAGTCCTTCGCTTCCATAGAAGGCACGGACCACACAAGATTCAACGCCCGAAGTGCATATACCGGCGTACATATCATCTTTCGCCCGAAGAAGGGCTGCGCCATCCTGCGTGATCTCGACAAGATTCATGGAATTTTGATCCTCCGTTTCGTGTACGTGCTCGACGCAAGCAGCAGACACTCTTTAGGTACGTATGGACTTCGTTTTGCCTTTCGAGCAACTGCGATTCTTTCATGTCCGCTTCGTTGAGGCGGAATGTTGCGTCCTGACGCCTATTATGTAGGCGGAAGCTGACTTTCTACCAGAAATTGAATTCACTCTTTCCGTTTCGACACTAATTCGTAAATCTCGTTATCGGCTCTGCGGCCAACGGCAATCACATAGATGACGATCCGTTCCTCGATGACCTGATAAGCAAGGCGGTAGCCATCTTTCCGAAGCTTGATATTGTAAAACCCTGATAGGTCGCGATAAAGCTGGTTTCCTGGAGAGTGAGGATACCAGATCAGCTTTTCCAGCTTTTTTTCAAATTTCTTCCGCACACTGCCGTCAAGAGCATCTCACTCCCTGAGTGCTCTGTCGTCGAATTCAAGACAATACTCTCTCATTCACGATGACGGCTCTTAAGCTCCGCAAAAGTCATACGATGCTTTTGGGCACGGTTTTTGAGACGTTCACGCACAATCTCGATAAGCTGCGCATCCTCGTCTGTGACGAGTGTGCGCTTGACCGGAGAGCGGCCCGTTTCAGCGATATATTCTAGGGTATCGCGCAGTGCGTCAGAAAGCGAAATGCCTTGAGCAGACAGCTTCTCAACAGCAGCTGCCTTCAGTGTCTCATCTACCCGGAATATGACGGCAGACATACTAGGCCTCCTTGCGTGTATGAAGCAGAAGATGACTGATGCCGATATCTGCTTTAAGCAAACCACACCTGCCGTTTAAACGGCAGAAAAGAAGCGAAAGCTGACATCCTTCATTGAGCGCGGCCGTATAGGCAGGGAGATGACCTGCGCTGCATCGAAACCGTGCCTCTGAGGCACGCGTTCTACCCGATCCGCTGCCGTTTCGCGCCTTTCTGCCCTACTTCCGATAATATAATGAAAGGGAAGTAGGTAAATAGCGGGAAACAGTCATTTTTTCCGATCGTCGATCTTATCACCCTAATCGCCCGTGTGCTCGACGTAACGATCATCTTTACATCGTTAATGTAATGCATTACCTTACACGCATGGAGATCGAGAGCATCAGCCACAAAGGCCTCCGACGC
>NZ_AYXS01000003.1:95962-96173 GCF_000505765.1 Asaia sp. SF2.1
CGAGACGGGAAATGCCAAAGGACTGGTCGGCGATGTAAGCCGGTTACGAAAGATGCTCGCCTTCATCGACGCTGCGGAATCACTCGATGAGCTCACGGTGCCTCCCAATTATAGCCTGCATCCTTTGGTCGGAGAGCGGGCAGGCACTTGGTCCATGACCGTCACTAAAAACTGGCGGCTTACTTTTCGTCTCAATGAGCAGGGACAACTC
>NZ_AYXS01000003.1:96236-96984 GCF_000505765.1 Asaia sp. SF2.1
ATTGGAGGACTACCATGGCACTTAAGATGCATAGTTCGCTCGCAGTCCATGTCGGGGACTGGATCAAAACCGAGCTTCTTGAGCCTCAGAATGTCAGGATCAACACTGTCGCCGAGCATCTGGGCGTTTCCCGCCAGGCGATCAGCGCCCTTCTGAATGGAAGGTGCGGACTAACTGCAGAGATGGCGATCCGCTTCGAGAAGGCCTTTGGCGTGCGCGCCGAAACGCTTATGCGCATGCAGAGCACCTTCGACCTTGCCCAGGCCAGAGCGCATGCGAGCAATCTGCATGTTCAGCATTTCGGACTCCCGAGCCAGGCTGATAATGAAGCGTGGCGAGGATGAGACAGATTAACGTTGAGTAATTAGATCAAAACTGAATCCGGCCTCCCATTCTAATCCATACCCAATTGTTGATATCACCGAGAGAAGCAGTGAAAAAATATTTTGGAGCGAGTATATTATTATATGTCGCAATATTTGTATCTTATATAACTATCTTATTAAGAGATGCAACGTTTCTGCCTTTTAGGCATGATTTACGCAGCGACATACTTTCTGCACCAATTATGCTCGCTATATGCATCGCATTCAGTAACACATCATTATTCCACAAGACTAAGATGAAGACACTAATGTTAGAAAGGGAACATGGAAACACTGACGTTTATTTTGATGAAATATATTCCCTCGCACTTACCGCTACGATACTGTATACATACTCAACTTATCCCAGTGTGGCGGTAGGG
>NZ_AYXS01000004.1:0-12264 GCF_000505765.1 Asaia sp. SF2.1
GCCAGGACCCCCACCATGGAAGCCACCACCACCGGGTCCACCTCCATGAAAACCGCCACCACCCCGCTGGGCCTGAGCGGGGAGGGCTGCAAGCATCGGCGCGATGAGCAGGGCGACCCTGAAGATAGACTGTCTGCGCATGGTCTGGATCTTTCCTTCCGGCGAAAGCGCTGAAGAAACGTCTTCGTTTTCTCAGATATCGTCATGCGAGGGGGCGGAAAAAAGTCGAGAGCGTAACAGCAGGATATCGTTTCGTGACAAATCATGCGCGCCGGGGATGATGACGATGCCGTGCGGCCCCAAACAGGGGCATGATGGCGCGATACCCTGTCAATTTCAGCGTCGGGGGCGGCGAAGGATATGCCCGCCCAGGCGCGACAGAACCTCCTGCAATTCGCCCTCCTTCATGCCCGTAATGGCCACGGGTCGCGGCGCCGGGCGTGCCGCGGGCGTGGCGGGTCTTACTATGCCTGGATCCTGCAGGATCCTGATCTTTCTGACGAGCTGGGTGCCGTCATCAAAGCGCAGATCACGTCCCGACCGCAGGGGGCCACAATGGTTGTTGATCCGCTCGATAAGCTGGGGCGCAAGGTGCTGGAGTTCCAGCGCAACCGGGCCGGTACAGGCAATCGTCAGCGTGCCCGCACTCACCTTGCGTGGCTCGGTCTGGGCAGCAAGGGCGGGCCCGACGATCTCTGCCCAGTCGAGAATAAGCCGGACAGCCGGAGCAGGCTTGCGGTTGAAGGCGGGGCGTGTGACCTGAGGCAGGATCGCCCCGAGCGCGCGCCCTGTCATGGTGCGCCGTTCGCGATCCACCATGGGCTGGGCGGTCGAGCTGCCTGAGGTCGTGGCTGATTTGCCAGTGACAGCCCGTGTCCGGGCGGGTCGAACGGAGCCCGGCGCACTCAACCCCTTGTCCGTTATGGAATCACGCTTCATATCGCCCCTGTGACTCCTTCTGCCTCTGCCCTTCTGGACTGGTATGCGCGCCAAAGACGCGTTCTTCCCTGGCGTGCCCTCGCAGGGCAGACTGCCGATCCCTATGCCGTCTGGCTGAGCGAGATCATGCTGCAGCAAACGACGGTCGTTACGGTTATGCCGTATTTCGAGCGGTTTCTGAAGCATTATCCCACCATTGCAGATCTGGCCCACGCGCCATTGCAGGAGGTGCTCGCTGCCTGGGCAGGGCTTGGCTATTACAGCCGGGCGCGTAACCTGCATGCCTGTGCGCAGCAGGTGGCAGCAAACGGCGCGTTTCCGCGTTCGGTGGAAGGGCTCCAAGCGCTGCCTGGTATCGGGGCTTATACGGCGCGTGCCATTGCTTCCATCGCGTTTGCCGTGCCGGTCGTCCCGGTTGACGGCAATGTCGAGCGTATCACGGCCAGGCTGCACGCGGTCGACGCGCCCATGCCAGGCGCTAGAAAACATCTCGATCGGCTCGCGGCATCGCTCAATCTCGATCCTGCGGCGCAGGAGGTTCCCGGTGATTTCACACAAGCTCTGTTCGATCTCGGGGCAGGGATTTGCACGCCGCGTCGTCCTTCCTGTCTCGTCTGCCCCTGGCGTGAGCCCTGCAAGGCCCATGTCTCGGGCGATCCGGCACGTTTTCCGGTGCGCGCGCCACGCAAGGTCAGGCCTGAACGCTATGGCGTTGTTTTCCGGCTCACGGACCGTCAGGGCGCGGTCTGGTTGCGTCATCGTCCGGCGACGGGATTGCTGGGCGGCATGGCTGAACTACCGGGCACTGCCTGGCAGGATGACCCCATCGCCATCGAGGCAGCGTTGCAGGTTGCACCAGTCACCCTGAGCATGGCTGATGATTTGACATGGAAAGTCGCTGGACAGATCCGGCATGTTTTCACACATTTCGGGCTGAATCTGACGGTCATTGCTGTGCAGATGAATGATTTCGGGCCGCTCCATAATCAGGAGGGTTTTGCCTGCGCACGTAACGCGCTGGGCAAACAGGCCCTGCCGAGCGTCATGCAGAAATGCCTTGCGTTGCCGGTGTGAGACCTGCCCCTAGATCGTGTAAGACAGCGATGACCGATTGACGAAAGGGACGCCTGTCCATGCTCTACGCCTCTGCCCGCTTCTGGCTGCTCGATTTTTTCGGGCAAGTGGTCGATCACGATCCGCTGCGCGACTGTCTGTTTTCGGTTGTGCCTTTGCCGGGACGCTATCCGGGCCTGTTTTTCTTCGCGGATACTGTGGCGCAGGAGCAGTTTACGGTGACCTTGCGCAAGGTTGTCTCACTGCCCATGCCGATTCCCCAGCTTCAGGCGACCCGCCTGCCCAGCGGCCTGGTCACGTTACAGCGTCTTGATGGGTCGGGGCGCTATCTGCGCAGTGAGGAAAATGCCGGGATCGACTTCCATGCGACCGTGGCAAATGACTGGGAGCAGTTTTTCATTCTCAGTGAGCCCATGATGCATGCCTATGCCATTCTCAGTCAGGACAAGGTGAGCACGATCACCACCCCCGATGGCATGAGCCTGCCCCCCATGACCTTCGTGCAGGGACATGCTGGCGTAATCGGCCCCTGTCGCTTCTCCCTCGCGGCCAACCTGCCCGCACTTGAGGATCTTGCAGGGCTTGAGCCGGGTGCATCGACAGAGCTGACGCTCAGGCTGACGGATGGTGAAACACGGACGCTGACCGTCACCCGCCACTAGGCGTGTCACGGCAGGGTGGGCCTGCACGGCCCATTTTCAGCTACCCTTCGTCTTGCGATAGGCGGTCATGGCCCTGTCACGTCCCTCATCGAGAGAGATAATTGGCTCTGGATAGTCACGCCCGAGCCTGATTCCGGCACGCTCGAGAACATCCTTGTCTGCCTGCCATGGTGCAGCAATGGCGTCATCGGGCAATCTGGCCAGTTCTGGCACCCAGCGCCGGATGTAATCACCCTTCGGGTCGAATTTATCGGACTGGCGAAGGGGATTGAAAATCCGGAAAAAGGGTGATGCTTCGATGCCCGTCCCCGCGACCCACTGCCAGTTGACAGCATTGGACGCCGGGTCGGCGTCAATCAATGTGTCCCAGAACCAGGCTTCTCCCTGTCGCCAGTCAATCAGCAGGTGCTTGGCCAGAAACGAGGCGACGATCATGCGCGCCCGATTGTGCATCCAGCCGGTTTCCCAAAGCTGACGCATCCCGGCATCCACGACCGGGATGCCCGTCTTTCCCTTCTGCCAGGCCTGCAGATCTTTGCGGCTCTTGCGCCAGTTCAGGGAATCGAACTGCTTCTTGAGGTTGCGCTGTGGCAATTCCGGATTGTGAAACAGCGTATACCACGAGAAATCGCGCCATCCGAGTTCGGATAGGAAGGTCTCGCGATCGGCTGGCTCGCCCTTGTTCTTGCAGTGATGCCAGATCTGACGGGGTGAGAGCACGCCATGACGCAGATAGGGTGAGAGCCGCGAACTCTCTTCGGCGGCCATGTCGTTTCGGCCTGTATCGTAATGGGCAAGGGGGCCGGAGGCGAAATCGTCCAGAGCCTCATGCGCGACCTCTTCGCCATGATCCCAGTATTCCCCCATTTTCGAAGCCCAGTCTGGCTTGGTGGGAAGCAGGGCCTTGTCGATATCGCAAGGAGCGAATTTCGTCTTTTTGCCATGCGTGAATGAGAGAGGCAGGAAAGAGAGGCCAGAAGGCGCGGGTATGGGGGAAGGCGGTGCCCCCAGTCCCTTGAATCCTTTCCACCAGGCAGAGAAGATCTTGTAGGGTGTGTCGGTCTTGGTCATGACGGATTCCGGCTGGCGCAGCACGGTACCGTGCAGACGCTTCATGTCACATCCGACCTTTTCAAGAGCCTGAGACACCGCGTCATCCTGCGCGTTGGCTTCTTTCTGATAGCGATGATGGCAGTAAAGAATGTCGGCCTTCGTCTCTTTTGCCAGAGCAGGCAGGATTTCGGCGGGATCACCCTCAAGGATCAGGCAATCGCCTCCCTGTTTCTTCAGCGTCTGGCGCAGACTGCAAAGAGCGCCGTGGAGAAACCAGAGGCTGGCCCCGCCCTGTGCCCGGGTCGTGCCCGAACGATCGAGCACATACACACAGAGAATCTTGCCACCGCGTTCGCTGGCGGCATCAAGCGCCGGATGATCCTGAAGCCTGAGGTCATCGCGAAACCATACTATCGAGGGAGGCGTGTCGGTCATAAGGGGGCTGCCTGTGTTGCCATTGCGGGGTCCGGGGCCGGGAGCGGGGCTTCGGCGCTCGCACAAAAAGGTGAACATGATGAGCGCATCACGCCGCATGAGGTTCGACTCAGGGGTATTTTCGGCCGTTTTCTGCGTGTGAACGAGGCATGGAGGTCGCAGGGCAGGGGCATCACATGACGATGCCAATTTGTAACGAAGCAAACCCATATGCTGGTGACGCGTTGTTAAGGCCGAACCTATAAAAAAGGGAATTGTTCCATGACTACGGCTTCCTTCCTCCGCACCGGTGCTCTTGCTGTCATGCTGGCGCTGCCTGCCCTTGGCCTCACCGCATGCAACACGGTTGACGGTGCTGGCCGCGACGTCAGCTCCATCGGTCATGACGTGAGCCGTGGCGCAGGCGCAACCCAGGGCGCCATTCATAACTCGGTGCCGCAGGCTGCAACGCACTGAACCATCTGAACCATACATGGTTCAAGCATGAAGGGCGGGGATTTCCCCGCCCTTTTTTGCGCCTGCTCATCTTGCCGGGGTGACGGCAGGGATCTGTGTCAGGGTGCCAGACTGGCTTTGCCCCTTGCAAAAGGCGTTAAAGGGGGCACATAGTGACCGTCCGGTCATGTCGACCGGTGCAGAATTCGACGTTCTCAGGGCGGGGTGAAACTCCCCACCGGCGGTAGGTGCCTCTGGCACGAGCCCGCGAGCGCCTCAGGCCCATCAGGCCCGGGGGTCAGCAGATCCGGTCCAAATCCGGAGCCGACGGTCATAGTCCGGATGGAAGAGAACAGGACTTGCCTCTGTCATGGTGCACCCCGCCAGGGATGCTCCTGGCCGAGATACAGAATGTTCACGCCCGGAGACCGTCCTTGATGGATGGGACCGTATCATCGTGTCGGGAGTTTTCGCCCCCGGTTCTGCCTCCGCGCAAAAGAGCCATAGTCTGGCCCAGCGTGAGGCGGTTCGTTCGGGATTTGAGGCCGCGCTGAACGAAGCGGCGCGTTATCTTGGCGCCACCTCTCCCAATCCTGCTGTTGGCTGTTGTCTGCTCGACCACGAGGGCAACATACTCGTCACCGAGGCTCATCACCGTACCGGCACCCGCCATGCCGAGGCGCTTGCCCTGCACCGGGCGCGCGAGACCGGCGTGATCGACCGCGTTGCGACAGCCCTTGTCACCCTCGAGCCCTGCAATCATGTCGGACGCACGCCCCCCTGCAGCGAGGCGCTGCGCGACAGTCCTGTGCAGGATGTCTGGGTGGGCATGAGCGACCCGAACCCGGTAGCCGGGGGCGGGATTGCGCGCCTGCGGCAGATGCCTGAGGGGCGGAATGTCTTTCTGCTCGAGGAGTTTCCGGCCTTCGCCGATGTGCATGATGGCTGCGCGGCGCTTCTGGCGCCTTTTGCCACACGTATCGTGCGCCAGCGCCCGTGGATCACGGTTAAGCAGGCACGGGACAATACGGGTTCGATGATTCCACCTGCCGGGCGCAAGACTTTTACCAGCCAGGCCTCGCTTGAGATTGCCCATCGCCTGCGCCGCGCCAGCGATGCGATCATCACAGGTATCGGCACGATCCTGTCCGACAGCCCACGTTTCGATGTGCGCCATGTTCCCGAGCATGAGGACCGGGCGCCGCGACTGGTCGTGGTGTGTGACAGGCAGAATCGCCTTCCCGATTCCTGGCGGGAGAAAATGATCGGTAGCGGTTTTCGCGTGCTTGTCTCCCGTGACCTGGGCGAGATCTCTTCGCTTCTGGCCGATCATGGCGTGAACTGGGCGATGGTCGAAGCCGGGCCCGGGCTACTCGGCGAAATCAGGCGGCTTGGCCTGTGGGATGACTGGCTGGACATCCAGACCACCCCGGACGGTCCTGACCGGCACCGGGTCTACTCCCACGGCCCCACCCCCTTGCGTTTCATACTTGATGAAGGGGCGCGTCCCCTTCCTGCTGACAAGGCTGCTTTCTGATGTTCTCAGGCATTATCGAACATATCGGCCGTATCAAGGCTGTCGAACCCCGTGACCAGGCGATCCTGCTTCAGGTCGAGACGGGACTTTCAGATATGGATCTGGGCGAGAGCATTGCCGTCAATGGCGTCTGTCTGACAGTCGCCTCCTATGACTCGTCAGGGCTGGCAGATTTCTTTGTCAGCGCTGAAACGCTGTCACGTACAGCTCTGGGCAGACTGGCCGCCGGAGCGCGGGTCAATCTGGAGCGGGCCAGCACACCCTCGACACGTCTTTCGGGACATATCGTTCAGGGGCATGTCGATGGGCTTGCCCATCTGGTGGGAATCCGCTCGGTCGGGGAGTCGCATCACATCACGTTCCGTCTGCCTGCTGCCTTGCGTGGTTACGTGGTCGAGAAAGGATCGATCGCGCTCGATGGCGTCAGCCTGACGGTCAATGAGGTGAGTGACGTGCTGGATGACAGCTTCACCATCGCCCTCATGATCATTCCGCACACATGGGACCATACCGGGCTCTCCGAAATCCGCGAGGGCGATCCGGCCAATGTCGAGGTCGATGTGCTGGCCAAATATGTCGAGAGCCTGCTGAAATACGGGGTACGGTCATGAACACGCTTCCCTCGCCCGCTCTGGCCTATGCCATCACCGCCCTGCGTGAAGGGCGCATGGTGATGATGGTGGATGACGAAGCCCGCGAGAATGAGGGCGATCTGGTCATTGCCGCCCAGTTTGCTACGCCGGATGCCGTCAACTTCATGGCAACCCATGCGCGTGGGCTGATCTGCCTGCCGCTCGAGCCGGAGCAGATTGAACGTCTTGAATTGCCCATGATGCCCCGGCGCGGTCATGACCCACGCGGAACGGCCTTCACCGTTTCGATCGAGGCCACGACCGGGATCACGACGGGGATTTCGGCGGCCGATCGGGCGCGGACCATCCAGGTTGCGGGCCACCCCGATGCAAGGCCTGAGGATATCAGCACCCCTGGCCATATCTTCCCCTTGCGGGCGCATCCCGAAGGTACAGTGGCCCGTGATGGGCATACCGAAGGCGCTGTGGATCTGGCTCGGCTGGCAGGCCTGTTTCCTGCGGCGGTGATCTGCGAGGTCATGAGCGATGACGGCACGATGGCACGCCTGCCGGAACTGCGCACATTCTCGGCCCGTCACGACATTCCCGTCATCAGCATTGAGGAAATTGCCGCCTGGTGCCGTGTGCATGGCCGCGAGGCGCTGGGGGATGTCATTCTGCCCGCGCCCGTTCCGCCTGCGGTCGAGCGTATTGCCGAGGCAGCGCTTCCCAGCGTCTATGGTGGCCATGACCTGCGTATCCAGGCGTTTCGTGCCCCCGATGGCATCGAGCATGTGGCGTTGATCAAGGGTAATCCCGCTAACGGCACCCCCTTGGTGCGTCTGCATTCCGAATGTGTGACAGGTGATGCGCTGGGCTCACTGCGCTGCGACTGCGGCCCGCAATTGCGCGAAGCGCTTGAGCGTATCGCCGCAGCCCCTTCTGGTGTGCTGGTGTATCTGCGTGGGCATGAGGGCAGGGGGATCGGACTTGGCAACAAGATACGGGCCTATGCCCTGCAGGATGCCGGCAAGGACACGCTCGAAGCCAATCTGGAACTGGGTCTGCCGGGCGATGCGCGTGACTGGGTGACAGGCGCGGCCATTCTGCAGTCGCTTGGTATCGACACGCTCAGGCTGCTCACCAATAATCCTAGCAAGGTCTCGGGACTGGAGGCGGCAGGGCTGAACGTCATCAGTCAGGAACGTCTCGAAGCCGGGTCCAACCCGTTCAACCGGGCGTATCTTCACGCCAAGCGTACCCGGATGGGGCATCAGCTCAGCGATGTCTGGCCCGAACTCGTTGATTCAGTGATTCAGAAGTAAGGATCTTCCATGAGCAAATCCATCCCCGTCGCTCCCGACCTCACACTCGTTCCCACGCCCAAGCTCGCTCTGCTGGTGAGCCGCTTCAACACGGATGTTACGCATGGCCTGCGTGATGGCGCGCTGGAATGGCTTGCTGAACACAATATCCGCGATGTCGATGTGTTCGATGCACCGGGAGCTTTCGAACTGCCCTTGATGGCGCAGGCTCTGGCCAAGACGGGAACGTATGAGGGGATCATCTGCCTTGGCTGCGTGATCAAGGGTGACACGGCTCATTTCGAGTTCATCAGCCTCGGGGCCACCATCGGCATCATGCAGGCCCAGCTTGCCACTGAAACGCCCATCTCCTTCGGTGTGCTTACCACCTACACGGACGAACAGGCCCAGGCCCGCTCGCGCAAGGATGTGCACAACAAGGGTCGCGAGGCTTCGGCCGCCTGTGTCGAGACCCTGGCTTTCCTGCGCAACACCCGCAGCTGAGGCGTTTGTTACAACGCTGTGACGGGTGTGGTTTCCCATTCGGGTGACAATGCTCTAAACCTGCCCGGACCATGACGCTTTGGCGTCTTTCCGTGGCAGGGTTCATCACACGTCAATGCTAGCAAATTTCATCGGATCGATCGTCTCGTTCTGCGCAAGGCGCGCTCTTGTTATCGTCGCTCTTTTTGCGGTGCTTACAGCCGGCAGTCTGGTACTGACGGCACAACGCCTTGGTGTGACAACCAATACTGATGAAATGTTTGCAGCCAGCCTGCCCTGGAAACAGCGTGGCGCAGAGCTGAGCCAGCTTTTCCCGCAGAATGACGACCTGATGGTGGCCATCATCAAGGCCGACATGCCAGAGCAGGGCCGCGCGACAGCGCGCGAACTGGCCCGTATCCTGCGCGCCGATCACAAGAATTTCCGTACCGTTCGCCTGCCTGACGACTCGCCTTTCCTTGAAAATCACGGGCTGCTTTATCTCGACAAGCCGGTTCTCGGCACGCTGCTCGACTCCATCGTGGCAGCGCAGCCCTTTCTGGGGACGCTTTCGGCCGATCCGTCATCACGCGGTATTTTCACGGCCCTTGGGCTGATGGGTGAGGGGCTGTCGGCAGGTGAGGATATCCCCGAGAGCTTCACGCCAGAGCTTCGCGGCTTTGCCACAGCACTGAATGATGCCGTCAGCGGCCACCCGAAAGATCTGTCATGGCAGAATCTTCTGGCGGGTCCGCTGGGCGATATGGCGGGCAACTACCAGTATGTCATCACGCAGCCGCATCAGGATTTCGATTCGCTTCAGCCGGGTGGCGAGGCAAGCGCCGCCATGCGCCGTGCCATCGATTCCCTGCCATTCGTCAAGAGCGGCAACGCAATCGCCATGATCACCGGCCCGGTGCAGCTGAGCGATGAGGAGTTCTCGACCGTTGCCCATGGCATGGGATTTGGCCTGCTGACCTCGCTCGTTCTGGTGGCATGCTGGCTGGTTCTGGCCGTGCGCTCTGTACGCGTGATCGTGCCGATCCTGATCACGCTCGTGATCGGCCTTCTGCTGACGACAGGCTTTGCCGCTCTCGCCGTGGGTAAGCTCAATCTGATTTCTGTCGCGTTTGCCGTTCTGTTTGTCGGTATCGCTGTCGATTTCGCAATCCAGTTCTCTGTCCGCTTCAGGGGGCAACGTCTGGCATCGGGTGAAGCCATGGCGCCTGCCGAGGCACTGGCCGAGACGGGCCGCGAGACGGGACATCAGATTCTGGTGGCGGCTCTGGCAACGGCGGCGGGTTTCCTTGCCTTCGTTCCAACCAATTTCGTGGGCGTGGCCCAGCTTGGCCTGATTGCCGGTATCGGCATGATCATCGCCTTTCTATGCACCATGACCCTGCTGCCGGCTCTGTTGCATCTGTTCCGCGCGCGTCTGAGCAGGGGCATGCCCGGGTTTGCAAGCCTTGCACCGGCCGACGGTTTCCTGCGTCGTTTCCGCAAGCCTATCCTGGCATTCTACGCCATTCTGGCCCTGACCGGCATTGCGCTCATTCCGCGCCTCAGCTTTGACGCTGATCCTTTGCACACCAAGAACCCGGACACCGAGGGAATGCGCGCGCTTCATCTGCTGGAGCAGGACCCGCGCGCCTCGCCCTATGATGGCGAGGTGATCGTGCCGAACCTGAAGGTCGCCGCAGAACGGGCCAAGCAGTTCGACGCGCTGCCGAGTGTTTCCTCGGTCATGTGGCTGGGCATGTTTGTGCCGGAAGATCAGACCGAGAAGCTCGCGATGATCAAGGACACGGCGTCGATCCTGCTGCCGACACTGGTGGGTCAGGAAGTACAGCCTGCGCCCGATGCCAATGCCCTGCGCGCCAGCGCAGCCTCGGCAGCGGCCAAGCTGGGCGCCGTGATCGACAAGACCACGCCCGACTCACCGCTGCGCGACATCCAGAAAGCCCTTGCGACACTTGCCAAGGCGCCGGATGACCGGATCATGGCGGCCAATACGGCGCTTACGCGCTTTCTGCCCGAGCAGCTCGCCCAGCTTGTCGATGTGCTTCAGCCCACGCCTGTGACGATGGAAAGCATCCCGCAGGATATTGCGCGTGACTATGTGGCGCCGGACGGACGCGCCCTGTTGAAGGTTCTGCCCAAGGGGCGGATGTCCGACAGCAAGGTGCTTTATCGCTTCCTGCGCGACATGCAGTCGGTGGACAAGAATACGGCAGGCACTGCGCTTGAGGTGGTCGAGAGCGCCCATACGATGGTTCATGCTTTCTCGACGGCGGCAATTTCGGCTCTGGTCATGATCGCCATCATCCTGTTTGTGGCTCTGCGCCGCCTGCTGGATATGGCGCTCGTTCTGGCACCCCTGCTGCTTTCTGCGCTGATCACGGTCATTCTGATCGTGACGGTGCCCGAGACACTGAATTTCGCCAATATCATCGCGCTGCCCCTGCTGCTTGGCGTGGGGGTGTCGTTCAACATCTATTTCGTGATGAACTGGCGTGCGGGCATCAAGAGTCCCTTGACATCGCCGACGGCGCGCGCAGTCCTGTTTTCGGCCCTGACAACAGGAACGGCATTCGGGTCGCTTGCCGCCTCGCAGCATCCGGGCACGGCCAGTATGGGGCGGCTACTGCTCATGTCGCTGGCCTGCACATTGCTTGCCACGCTGACCTTCATTCCCGCCCTGCTGCCCAAGCGTAGCATCGACAAGGAATAGCCGGTTCATCCGGCAAGACGGGGGCGCCTGCCAGAGCCGGGGCAGTGTGGTCCCCGTGGGCTGCTTTCCCCCGGTTCCGGGTTTGCGGAAAAAAATCGGACTGGTCAGGCACGGATTGGCGATGCTAGGACCGAGGCCTAACGTTTCCGTGAGCAGTTTCTTTGGTTCTGAGTCACTTCTTTCGCTGGAGTCTGGCCGCCGATGATGACGATGAGGAAACCGGCTCGGAACCCAGTTACCAGATCAATGATCCGTTTCCTGACCGGCCCTTGCAGCCCACCAGCGTGCCGGCATTCGGTCAGCCCAAGGCCGTATTCTACAATCCCTTTGGCCTGACGGACTGGTTGCGTCGCCACGGGATCGGGCTGCTGCTCGACAATATCAATGAATATGCGGCCGCCGTCACCACACCTACACGCCATGTCGGCGATTACCGTCAGGGCTCGAGCAATGCCGGGCAATATGCCCTCTCGCTGAATGTGGACTGGGAGCGCATCGCGCATATCAGGGGCTTTGCCACGCATATGGTCGTGACGGGGCGCTATGGCACGCCTGCCAACCGCATGTTCGGCGACTGGCTGAACCACTCCTCCGAAATCTATGGCGGGGGCGGCAATGTGGTGGTGCATCTCGTCATGGCCTATGGCGAAGAGACACTGTATGGCGGCAAGCTCTCGATTGCGGCGGGGCGCATGGCCGAACTCTCCGACTTCGTGGCCAGCCCGCTTTTCTGTACTTTCCAGATCAACGCCATCTGCGGTCGCCCCCGTGCGGCAGCCGATACCGGATATGCCTCGACCTTTCCGGCGGGGAACTGGGGTCTGCGTGTGCGCGGTCGCCCCTTGCCGCAATCCTACATCCAGCTTGGCCTGTATCTGACCGAAGAGGGCATGTTTGCCTATTCCATGAACCGCAGTGGCTTCAAGTTCAACAGCGCCTATATCAACGGTGTGCGTATGCCGCTCGAACTGGGTTGGGAGCCAAGCGCGCGCGGCCATTTACCCGGCCATTACAAGATTGGTGCGGCACTCACGACCAC
>NZ_AYXS01000004.1:12335-12479 GCF_000505765.1 Asaia sp. SF2.1
CCCGCTTTCCGATATCCACGAGGACCAGTATGGCCAGCCCTATGCCGTGACAGGGCTGAACCAGCGCCAGCATCGTGCCAGCTATAATGCCTGGGTGCTGATGGATCAGAAAATCACGACCTATCGCAAGGACAAGGCCGGACA
>NZ_AYXS01000004.1:12552-16044 GCF_000505765.1 Asaia sp. SF2.1
GGATACGGATTCCGGCCTGACGGCGCTCTGGGGCTTTCTCTATAATGACGGGCGCGTGGCGCTGCGCCACTGGCAGGTCTATGGCGGTCTTATCAGCCGTGGGACTTTCGCCTCCCGCCCGGAGGACACCATCGCTCTGGCCTTCAGCTACACGGCAATGTCGCCCGGCGTGCAGCGCACCGAAGAATTGCTGCGCGCGAGGGGGGAGGTACTGCCCTACCGCGCCACCGGTATCCAGCGCCATGCCGTTGTCATGGAGGCCAATTACGGCTGGCATGCCTGGCGCGGTATCCTCATGCAGCCGATGGTCGAACTGTTCGTGCGACCCAACGGGCAGGGAAACCTGAAAGACGCTGTTCTGCTCGGCTTCAAGTCCCATGTGGAGTTCCTCTGAACAACCGGAACCGGCCTGATGGTCATGATCCGTCGAGAACGCATCTTTCCTGGTCTCCTGCATTTTTGCCGATGCATCGACTGGCTCCGCCGTGCCATGCTCTGTGACGTTATGTTTCACGGAGGATGATTCATGGATGCCCAGATTGATGGTTCGTTGTTCCCCGTACTTCGCATCGCCCTCCAGCCCGGCGAGACGCTCATGGCTGAGACGGGCGAGCTCTCCTGGAAAAGCCCCCATGTCACGCTGGAAACCAGCACGTCAGGGGCCGGGCAAAGCGGATTCATGGGCACCATCTCGCGCATGATTGCGGGAGGTGGGCTGTTCATGACCCGCTATCGCGCTGAAGGGGCTCCCGGCATCGTTGCCTTCGCCGCCAAGATACCGGGGCATATCACCGAGCATACGCTCGATGGATCGCGGGCCTATCTTGTGCATCGTCATGGCTTCATCGCCGGTACCGAAGGGGTCCGCCTCGACATGGCTTTCCAGCGCAAGCTCGGCGCGGGCCTGTTTGGCGGGGAGGGATTCATCCTCCAGCGCATCTCGGGTCACGGTCAGTTCTGGGCGGAGCTGGGCGGCGAGATCGTGGCCCATGATCTTGCACCCGGAGAACAGATCGATGTGCATCCCGGTCATGTCGGCATGTTCGAAGAGAGTGTGCAATTCGATATCACCACACTGCCCGGCATACGCAACAAGCTGTTCGGGGGCGATGGCGTGTTTCTGGCCCGTTTGACCGGGCCGGGGCGCATCTGGTTGCAGACACTCACCTTGTCCAACCTCGCCGGAGCGCTCAGCCCCTATCTCGGGATGACGGAAGCGACAGGCGCAGCCGAAGGCACTCTGCTCGGCTCCCTGGTGCGCAGGGCGTTCGACTGATCCCGACGCCGCGCGATACGCCCTGTCTCAGGGCAGTCGTGCCTCGCGCAATCTGGCGAGGAGCTTTTTCTCGGCCGGAGGATGCGCGTAGAGCGTTTCCAGAGGAACAGCGTCATGGCCGAGCATCCAGGCGACTTCCATATGATAGAGTCGATAGAGTCCGCTCCGGCGGACATCCATGGAGGGATCATGGGCCTGGAATCGTGCCAGATTGTCCCGCATATCGAAGTCGCCGCCCTTGCCGATGAGATCGGCATAGCTTTCGTTGAGCCATGTGGGGCGGGTCAGGGCAAAGAAGCGTCCGAAGCTGCGGCCCTGCATCACATGCGTCGCCTCATGAGCAATGTAATAGGCGAGCGGGCGTTCCTTCGCATCTGCCATCGGTCCGGCATGGGGAGGAATGATCCTGTCATGAGGGATATCCGACTCACGACGGTAGATATTGGATGTGAGCGGCGCGAGCACGATGCCCCCGACGCTGGGGTGAAACAGCCCATAGAGCTGTAACCGCTAGCGCGCGTTGCAGAAAAAGACGTGAAAGTACTGCTGTGGCGTATAGAGGCTCGATGTCGGCAAGCGCCGCGTCGCGTCGTCCAGAATGATAGTGATATGGCTGTCGATAGGGCGATCCGACCAGAGATCGAATTGCCGATACTGCATTCGATAGGCAAAAGCCGGTTCAGGATAAGCCAGGACACCTAGATAGGTGGCAACCAGCCCAACCAGAGCGACCGCCCCACGGCGTAGCCAGGGCAGCAGTGTCCTTACGCGCGAGTGCGCTGCTGCCAGAGGCACTCCTGAAGGCCTTGATGTCAGATCACGTAATCCACGGGAGGCAGACGCTGATCCATGCCCAGAGCTGGCATGGAGGTGTGGCGCGTGCCGATGCGACGTGCCGGATTGCCGACAACCGTTGTGTAGGGCGGTACGCTCTCGAGCACGACAGAGCCAGCGCCCACCTTGGCGCCCTCGCCAAGCTCGATATTACCCAGCACGATTGCCCCCGCGCCTACAAGAACGCCCCGCCGGACCTTGGGGTGACGATCGCCGGTTTCCTTGCCCGTGCCGCCAAGGGTGACGCCCTGGAGAAGCGAAACATCGTCTTCAATGATGCAGGTTTCACCCACCACGATGCCTGCGCCATGATCAAAGACCAGACGCCTGCCCAGGCGGGCAGCGGGGTGAATGTCCAGACCGAAGCGTTCACTCACGAGGCTCTGCAGATGGCGGGCGAGATGCTGGCGGTCATGGCACCAGAGCCAGTGGGCGATACGATAGGCCTGTATGGCGTGATAGCCCTTGAAGAAAAGGAAGGGGGTCACGTAATCGGGGCAAGCGGCATCGCGCTCGCAGATCGCGATCATGTCTTCGGCGGCGGCTTCAGCAATTTCAGGTTTTTCAGCCAGTGCCGATGTGACGAGCGCAGAGAGCACCGGAGCCGAAAGCGCGCGGTCAGCCAGTTTTGTGCCGAGCAGCGCCGCAAGAGCCCCCTGGAAATTGCGGTGATCGCTGATGCCTGTCGCAAACACACCCTGAATCAGCACATCGCAGCAGACATCGCTCTGCTTGAGCATTTCCTGCCATACGACGCCCAGATCGGGCGCTCTGGGCGATGTCTGATCGGGTGATGTGCTCATAATCCCATGGCCTTTTTCACGAATGTGCGGCGCAGGCCTGGCAGGCGGCTCATCACGCCCAGCCCAAGATCACGCCCGAAGCGCAGGAGAGGATTGTCATTGCCGAACAGGCGTTCAAGCCCGTCACAAGCCGCCATGATCGCCATGTTATGGGGGCGCACCTGACGCTGGTAGCGGGCAAGCAGATCGGCGCCGCCGAGATCGCCCCCGCTGGCAAACCGCGTTTCCAGAAGGGCGGAAAGGGCGATGATGTCCTTGAACCCGACATTCAGGCCCTGTCCCGCAATCGGGTGAAGCCCGTGGGCGGAATCGCCCGCGAGCGCAAGCCGCGGTGCCGTGTATCGCTGGGCATATTGTGCCGAGAGCGGATAGATCCAGCGTCGGCCGACCGGAACGGCCCTGCCTACATCATCGCCAAGACGCTGCATGATGGCATTGGCGAAGGCCGCTTCGTCGAGCGCATAGAACCGCTCGGCGCGTCGTGTCGCCTCTGCCCAGACGATCGCCGAACGATAGGGATGCTCGGCCGTGGGCGGCAGGGGGAGGCGTGCAAACGGCCCCTGAGGAAGAAAATGTTCG
>NZ_AYXS01000004.1:16108-16343 GCF_000505765.1 Asaia sp. SF2.1
AGCGCCCTGTCGTCATGTGGGCGCTCATGATGAATGATGCTGATCAGTCCGCACTGGTTGTAGGGCAGGCGCGTGACCATGATGCCCGCCTGCTGGCGTAACGGACTCTGCCGCCCCTCTGCGGCGATGACGAGCGGCGCCCGATAAACCGGTCCGGATTTAAGCGTGATCTCGACATGATCGGCGCCGAATTCGAAGCGCCCCGTATCAGGTGCGGCGATGTCGAGAGCGCCTT
>NZ_AYXS01000004.1:16399-31072 GCF_000505765.1 Asaia sp. SF2.1
CATGCGTCGCAAGGGCATGGTTGAGGGCCGCACGCAGGTCGCGCGCCTCGATCATCCATCCGAATGGCGTGGCTTCACCATTTTCGATCGGCGCATCCTCCGGGCCAAAGCGCAGGCCGTGGGGGGAGGCTGGCTCGCCGGGGCGGCCATCACTGACGGTGATACTGCGTATGGGCTGCGAGGGGGAGGGGAGGTGCTGCCAGATACCGGCCGCCACCAGCATGCGGCGTGAGCCTTCGGTAGTGGCATAAGCGCGCCCGTCGAGCGAGGGATGTTCCATGCCCGGCAGGGGAGACCGGTCGATGAGCAGGACCCGAAGCCCCGAGGCCGCAAGGCGACAGGCCAGAGTGGCCCCGACGGGGCCAGCGCCGTTTATGCAGATATCGACCTGTCGCATGGGGTTCATTTCTCCGCAGCATTGTTGACCGTGGCTTTTTTAATGCAGTCGCAGGAAATGGGAAATGGATCGTCATAGACCCTTGCCAATCTCGTTATGAAACTGGCACGATTTATGTTCATGAGAACTGGCGGAGCTGTTTCTATAAACAGAAGCCGTTTGCGGTGCGGAGGAATGTAATGAAGCTCATTACGGCGATTATCAAGCCGTTCAAGCTGGACGACGTCCGTGAAGCGTTGACCCCTTTAGGGGTACAGGGCCTAACGGTTACCGAGATCAAGGGTTTCGGCCGTCAGAAAGGTCAGACGGAGATTTACAGAGGCGCTGAATATCAGGTCAGCTTCTTGCCGAAGGTCAAGATCGAGATCGCTGTCAGTGATGACATCGTCGATGAAGTCGTCGATGCGATTCTCAACGCCGCCCGCACCGGCAAGATCGGCGATGGCAAGATCTTCGTCTCGCCTCTCGACAGCGTCATCCGCATCCGAACCGGCGAAACGGGAGAAACTGCCATATGAGCCGCGTTTTCAAGGCCCTTGCTCCTCTCGCTCTTTGCGCGCTTCCCCTGCCTGCCTTCGCAGCGCCTGCCGCGATTGACACGGGTGACACGGCCTGGATGCTGGTCAGCACCGCTCTTGTGCTGCTGATGACCATTCCGGGTGTCGGCCTGTTCTACGCCGGCATGGTCCGCAAGAAGAATGTTCTTGCGACCCTTATCCAGTCCTTCGCCATCTGCTGTATTGCCAGCATCGTATGGCTGGTGATCGGCTACAGCCTTGCCTTCGGCACGGGCACGCCCTGGATTGGCGATATGTCGCGCTTCATGCTGAACGGCGTGGCCGAGCATATCAGCAAGGGGGTCGATCAGGCCTTCACCATGGGGGCCAATTCGGCCAACCCTGTAGCGATGACGATTCCCGAGAGCGTCTGGGTAATGTTCCAGATGACCTTTGCGATCATCACGCCTGCCCTGATTGCTGGCAGCTTTGCCGAACGCATGAAGTTCTCGGCCCTGTGCGTGTTTACCGTGCTGTGGTCCCTGCTGGTTTATGCGCCGATTGCCCATTGGGTATGGAGCCCGCTCGGCTGGGTGGCCGGTATCGGCGCGGTCGATTTTGCCGGTGGTACTGTCGTTCATATCAACTCGGGTGTCGCGGGTCTTGTCGCTGCCCTCGTGATCGGCAAGCGCCGTGGTATGGGTCATGACGACTTCTCGCCCTTCAACCTGACCTACGCCATCATCGGTGCCTCGCTTCTGTGGGTGGGCTGGTTCGGCTTCAATGCCGGTTCTGCCGGTGGCGCCAATGGCCGTGCAGGCATGGCCATGCTGACCACGCAGATCGCGACCGCAGGTGGTGCAATGGCGTGGATGGCGGCCGAGTGGATCCACTCCCGCAAACCGACGGCTCTTGGCATCATCTCCGGCGCTGTGGCGGGTCTTGTGGCCATTACGCCGGCGGCAGGCTTCGTGCTGGCGGGTCCGGCGCTGATCATCGGCCTGATGGCTGGCGTGGTGTGCTTCTGGGCCTCGGCCATTCTCAAGCCGCGCCTTGGTTATGATGACAGCCTTGATGCCTTTGGTGTGCACGGCACGGGCGGTATCGTAGGCGCTCTGCTGACCGGCGTGTTTGCCTATGGGCCGCTATCGGCAACGGATGCCAACCCGACAGGTGTCGTCGGCTCCTTCGCGCAGTTCGTTCGTCAGGCCGAAGCTGTGGGTGTGACCATCGTCTGGTGCGTGATCTTCACCTTCATCATCCTGAAGGTTATCGATCTCACAATCGGGCTACGTGTCACGCGTGATGAGGAACTCGAAGGTCTGGACATGGTTCTGCATGGTGAGCGGATCAACTGATCCGCACTCTTTACCCAACGGGAATTTGCCAATGGCGCTGAAACTCTCTCATGGCCACGTTCTGCTGGCCGGTCTCATGCTCGGTGGAGCGGCCTGTGCCAGCTCCCCCGCCCTGGCGCTGACGGCGAAGGAATGTCATGCGAAGTTTCAGGCTGCCGAGAAAGCTGGCACCCTGAATGGCCAGAAATACAAGGATTTCAAGGCTGCCCAGTGTGGCGATGTCTCGACCAGCACCGCGCAGACATCCATGGCTCCGGCCGAAAAGGAAGCAGCGGCAGACAAGCCTGTAACCACCGAGGCACCCGCCTCACCGGGGGCAGGAATCGCTTCGAAGCCTTCCACGACAGCGTCTGGCAACGTGGTATTTCCGACCTCTGTCTCCGCTGCCTATGCCAAGCTCCCGGCGGGCAAGGCACGCATGAAGACCTGCCTCGACCAGTATCATGCGAACCAGCAATCCGGCGGCAACGGTTCTCTGAAATGGATCCAGAAGGGCGGCGGGTATTACTCTCAATGCAACGCCAAGCTGAAATAAGCAAAAAGGCCCGGAAACGGGCCTTTTTTATTGGGGCACATACAAAACAATAGAAGGGCGGCCATAGATGCCTCCTGCGAGATCAGGCTGGCATTCACGCAAGGTCTGTCCGAATTTGAGATTCTACGTTTCGCTCCATCATCGGGCGTAGCACGTCACAGTAGCGAGTTTTCTCAATCGGATGCAGAGTGGAACGCGGCGTGTTGCCGAGCTCATCGTATTGCATAATAACTCCCAAGATATGATGATCAGGAAGTGTGCCCGTATCTGGAGATATGGCCGGACTTTCCGTTCAGGTCTAGCGTTTGGTCCCGTTCATCTGTGGTATCTCGTCGCGTCGCAATAGTGCTGTTCCACACTATGCTTATCGTTATTTGAGTAATCGCCCCTTATTGTCGGTTATTGCAGTTTTTTCGCTCCTCAGTTCGCCGCCAGACACGTCGCGCAAGATGCTTCCTCAACAATAGACGGTCGGGCTTTTTGCCTGTCTGGGACGACGATTGCGCGAGTCACATAGGGTGCGAATGTGAACGTGCGAAATTTCGGACGGTCTCGTCTGCTAGTGACGTATAAGTGTGGGCCAAACACGCAATTATGCGCTGACAGGCGCATAGTTTCTCTTCCAAGCTTCATGACACAACTTCCGATTCCTGATTTTTTCTTCGAGGAATTTGTCATGACGCTGAGAGCCACCCCCGAAAATCAGCCCGGGGTCAGATTTTTTCTGGATACTGCAGATCGCGATGCCCTTCGACGCTGGTTGCCTACAGGGCTGTTTCATGGCGTCACAACCAACCCGACCATTCTTGACCGGGCGGGCCTGCCCTGCACCCTCGCGACCATTGCACCGCTGGTGAGCGATATCCTCGGCTATCCGGTCAGTGAGGTGCAGGCCCAATGCTGGGGGGTGGAAACAGAGAGGCTGATTGAGACCGGATTGGCGCTGGCGGCGCTCGATCCGCGTATGGTCGTCAAGGTCCCGATCACCGAGAACGGCATACGTGCTGTTTCGGCGTTGCATGCCTATGGTGTGCGGACGACCCTGACCGCTGTTTATGCAGCGCATCAGGCCCTTACGGCTGCTGCTGCGGGTTCGGATTACGTGGCTCCCTATTTTGGCCGGATTGGTGATCATGGGGGCGATGCCTTCGCAATCGTCACGGCCATGCAGCGCATCCTGCACGCTTGCGGGCGTCCGACGCGTCTGCTCGTTGCAAGCTTGCGAAAAGCTGATGACCTCGCGGCTCTTGCGGCCTCGGGGTGCGATACCTTCACCTTCAGCCCGGCTGTCGCTGAGCAATTATTCAGCGATCCGCTGACGACAGACGCAGCGGCGGCTTTCGAGAAAACAGCTGCAGGTCAGTGACCGCGCTCTCCAGTGGACCGTGCCCGCCTGCTGCTGCGAGCATACGGGGCGTAGTCAGTATCAGTTCTCTGATGGCGGGCTGATGTCTCGCTGAAAGTCTGGTCATGAGTGGTTCAGTCTTGTGTCTTGGTGAAGCCCTTATCGACTTCATTCCGGTCGACTTGCCAGACGGGCCATCAGGAAAAGGGGGGGCTTATCGGTCCTGTCCGGGCGGCTCTTCCTACAACGTAGCGCGTGCGTTGGGGCGTCTGGGCATCAAGACCTGGTTCGGTAGAGCCGTCTCGACAGATCTGTTTGGCGACCAGCTTGTCGCTGCACTTGAGCAGAGCCGGGTTAGGCTGGACTTTCTGCAGAGGCTCGATGCGCCCTCCACCCTCGGCTTTGTCAATCTCGATCAGGCTGAACCGGCCTACACGTTTTTTGATGAGGGAGCGGCCGATCGCCTGTGTGAGACCATGCCGGACAGTGAGGATCTCTCATGCGTGGGGACCTTTCATTTCGGGTCGATCGCCCTGATAAGAGAACCCGCAGCGAGCGCCTATGAGGCGCTTTTCATGCGGGAGGCCGGTGGGGCGAGGCTCATCAGTTTTGACCCGAACATCCGCGCGTCTCTGGTCCGTGATGAACAGGGTTATCGCACCCGTATGCAGCGCCTCCTGCATCATGCCGATATTATCAAGATCAGCGGGGCTGATCTGGACTGGCTCTATCCGGGTATCGCTCATGAGCATGCAGCGCGCGATTGGCTTGGCCACCGGGCACGTCTCGTGGTGATCACACATGGCAAGGAGGGTGTCAGCGGCTGGACGCCCACAGCGCAGGCTCATGCCAGCGCCATACCCACCAATGTGGTCGACACGGTGGGTGCGGGCGACAGCTTCATGGCGGGGTTGCTTGCGGGTCTATCCGACACAGGGTTTCTGGCGCCGGAGGCTTTGGAAACGCTTGATGAGGGAGCCCTGCATACGGCCCTTGCCTATGGGCAGACCATCGCCAGTGCAACTTGCGCGCGTCGCGGTGCCGACTCACCGTGGCGAGAGTCGCCTCGAGAACGACCGTCATAATCAGCCTGCAGTGCTGATTTCAAATCACTGAATTCGAGTATGGGAGAGACGATAGAGAAGAATCATATGTCGCTGGAGGTCTTGCTTGCATTGCGGCCCATCATTTCGGAGAGGGGACGACCACAGTCATCTTTCCATTCGACCCATCCGTTGGTTGAGCGACCATTCACCATGGTTCCTGCCGCACTTGGTGAGTTGAAACTCAAATCGGTGAGAAAGCAGAGGCGTTCCTCAATGACCTGCAGATGGCCGTTATCGAGGAGATCTTGGCGCTTCTTTTGGGTGGCTGGGGTAAGAGATAAATGGGAGCTTGGAGCACGCCCCCATGAACCCTTTAAAACGATAAAGCCCGTTTCTGTATAGACACCTGTCGCATTAGCTTTTTCATTACGAAGGTAAACGGTCTTTTTGGGGTGATCGCGCTCAGTTATTCGAGAAAGATGACTTACTTCTTCGAGGCTATGCTTGGCGGCTTTGTTGCTGACAAGCGCTTCAAAAACAGGGTGTCCGAGCGTCGTTAGGAGGATATCGATCGTCTCGAAAATCTCGCGACATTCAGCTTCCATCGCGGCCGGGGTGTGCGGGCGTGTGCCTGTTGTGCTGTTCTCCAGCTTGCAGCGGCCCGCCTGCGCGGCGCGGCTGATTGCCAGCCATTCCAGATAATGCGCATGGGTTACCGTAAGACTATGCGTCAGTGAGAGGGCAACGAGGGCGCGGTTCCAGAAATCCTTGCCGTCATGGTGCTGCTTGAGCCGTGCGCCCAGATTACCCGTCTGACCAATATAAGCCTTGGCATGGCCCGTCTCATCATCCTCACCGAACAGAAGGTAGAGCCCCACATGGCCCGCTTCCGACATGGCAAGAAAGTCAGCCAGCCTGAGGCGAGGAATCTCGATCAACTGAACAATGCGGGTTGTGATCGAGGCAATGCGTATGCCCTGCGGGTCACCATCGGGAAGGAAGATCTGGATCGTCTGGGGATGGGCCATGGGGCTCTTTTTCTTCATTGCTGGCAAATTGCGGCTCTGTCCGGATAGGGCCGCGATAAAGGTTTCTGACGCATTCGGGTCATACCCGTAAAGGCCAGGGGAGCGCTCTCCTCTCGGCCTGCGGCTTCGAGGGGCGAGGCCGGACAGCAATTGGGGCGGCCTGTCCGTAGTGCAGAATTGCGAAAGGCCATTACAACGCACAGGGCCTGACAGGTCATTCAGGCCCTCTTGTCGGCAAGATCGCTCAGGGCAGGGGCTTGCCGCTCAGCGGAGGCTGGGGGGCGGCCACCAGCCTGTCCATCAGATCCTCAAAGCGGGGCACGTCGATTTTCTGCACCACGATTGTCCGGCCCTCACCGAGGCCGGGCTGATAGCCGGGCGACCACGAGATAATATCGCCATAAGACGGGCCGAACTGCGTGTTTACGTCAACATAGAGGTCGGCTTTCTGGGTGATCAGGCCCGGATTGAGCCAGACAGCTGCAGCAATTTCATCCCAGAGCGGGAAGCCCGGCTCGCGGGTCTTGAGGGAGCGCGAAACCGGGGTGTCGGAGCGCGAAAGGCGCTTGAGCAGATCGGGGGTCAGCTCGGTATCTGTCGAGGGGTCGGCCGGGATCATGGTGATCCGGGGCCAGGGCGCGCGCAGGGCAATGCTTGCAGCCTCAGGGTCGAAGCGAATGTTGAATTCGCGCCTTGGTGCATTGAGGAATTCGCGTGCGAACTGATGGGCAACTTCATCAGGGCGTGTCTGACGCGGGTTGAGACTGCCGCCCATATAGACCAACTCCTTGGCGAGCGAGGCAAATTCCGGGTCGAGGCGTTGGGCCAGAGCCAGATTGGTCAGCGGTCCCGTGGCGATGATCGCCACCTGATGCGGGTAGCGATGCACCATGTCGATCATGAAATCAGCAGCGCGTTCGTGTTGCGCCTTGATGGTCGGATTGCCCTGAGGCAGGTCCGGCACGACATCCGGACTGTGATAGGGTGGGAGTTTCTGAAGAGTGGGCTCTACCCAGTGCTTCATCCACACGCCTTTCCAGACCAGCTTGCCGTAAAGGGTCTCCCAGCGCTCGGTCTGCGCTTCGGTGTTCACCAGTGGATAGGTGGCCCCTGTATAGACAGGCAGATCAGGCCGGCCGGCAATTTCCACACCACGAAGCGCATCGGCTGTGGCTTCTTTCGCCCAGGCATCGCCTGTCACAGTCGTGACGCCCAGAACTTTCACATTTGGCGCCTTGATGACCATCCACTGGGCGAGGGCAAACCCGTCATCATCGAGAATGACCAGGCGTGGCTCGGCATGCGCCGCACTGATGGCAACCCCATTGAAGGCGACAAGGCCAAGCAGAGCGAGTGAGGCTATGCCCATACGCGCGATACCGGCATCCCGGCCACGTCGCGCGGCGGGCATCAGTCTCGAAAAATTCGGTTTGCAGCGCATGTGCCGTTACTTCCCTGGTTCATTGTCCTGCATCGGGCTCCTGACTCGGAGGGGGCGCCTTTCGACCCGACCAACGAAGCAATAGTTGTTTGCAATGAGACAGGCGCAAGGCGCAATCCGCCCTGGCGACGATGCGTGATCAAAACGAACGAAGGCGGACAGGGCGGGGAGGCACTGGAAGGAACTCTCCGATTGCAGATCGTGCGTACAGATCGCAGAGCGTCCGGTCTCGTCACCACGCGGCAACAGGTAATACTGATTGCCACGAATAGCCCGAAGTGCGTTGGCGCATCGACTGAAAGTGATTGAGTATTTTCAAGGGAGGGGACCTGGTGGAGAGAGTTGGATTCGAACCAACGTAGGCGTACACCAGCGGATTTACAGTCCGCCCCCTTTAGCCACTCGGGCATCTCTCCAGGTCGGGACGGGGAATATGGCGGATCAGGATTGGTGTCAACAAGCTTTCTTCATTTTTGTTGCATGACGGGCGGCTTGCTTTCATAGAGCGCTCATGTCCAGACGCCCTTCACGCTCATCCGCCTCGCGCGCTGCCCGCGCTTCTGAAAACCGCGCTCCAGAGGATCGTCCCTCTGGCGAACGCTCTTTCGAGGGGCGTTCTTCAGGCGGCCGTTCCTCCGGTGGGCGCTCATCCGCCGCCGGATACTGGATGTATGGCCTGCATGCCGTTGAAGCAGCCCTGCGCAATGCAGAGCGCGACGTGCACGAACTCCTGGTCACGAAAGAAGCCCTCTCGGCACTCGAAGCCAGACAGGTCCCGATCCGTATTTCCCCCAACGTGGTCGAGCGCCAGCGACTGGATCATCTTTGTGAGCGTGACGCCGTGCATCAGGGTGTCTGCATGCGCGTCGAACCCTTGACCCCGCCCTATCTCGATGACGTCCTGTCCGGCCGCGAAGGGCCCTTGCTGATTCTCGATCAGGTAACCGATCCGCGCAATATCGGTGCGATATTGCGGTCGGCAGCGGCATTCGGGGCAGCTGCTCTTGTGGTGCAGGATCGCAATACACCTCAGGAAGGCGGGGCGCTGGCCAAGGCGGCCTCAGGAGCGCTGGATGTCGTGCCCATTCTGCGTGAGGTCAATCTCTCGCGCATCATTGCCCAGCTGCAAAACGCCGGTCTCTGGACGGTGGGTCTGGATGCGGGTGGTTCGGTGCTGAATGGTCAGGGTTTTGCGGGTCGTCGCGTGGCTCTGGTGCTGGGTGCGGAAGGGGCGGGCCTCCGGCGTCTGACCCGGGAAAGCTGCGATGAGATCGCCAGCGTCTACATGCCCGGTGACATGGAAAGCCTCAACGTTTCCAATGCTGCCGCTGTGGCGCTTTATGAGCTGGTTCGCCCGGCCTGACTTCCTGCAGGTTTGAGGCATGACCCCTTGTCATGCCAGACCTGCTACGTGACGGCATCCGTGCTCGCGGCTCGATGCATATGGCGGGAGTGCCCATCGCTGTAGAGCCTGGAGCATGAGTCCCCATAGCGTGGGTGGACCGGGTCATCCGTCAGGGAATTCCATCAGCACGGATGATGGTCTAGTCTGATTGCTCCAAGGACATGTTTCCGGGAGGGATCACTTCCATGAAAGCAGTTGGCTACAAGGCGCCCGGTGCGCCTGATGTCTTGCAGGACATTACCCTGCCCGACCCTCCGGCCCCGAAAGGGCACGACCTGCTCGTGCGGGTCAGGGCGGTCTCGATCAATCCCGTCGATACCAAGATACGTGTGCGGGCCGGTGCGCTGGATGGCGAGGCATGGCGCGTTCTGGGCTGGGATGCCGCCGGAATCGTCGAGGCCACGGGCCCGGAGGTCCGTTTCTTCAAACCGGGTGACAAGGTGTTCTATGCCGGTGCCCTGATGCGCCAGGGCAGCAATGCCGAGATGCAGACGGTCGATGAGAGACTGGTCGGCCATATGCCGGACCGTCTCGATTGGGGGCAGGCCGCGTCGCTGCCGCTGACCAGCGTGACAGCATGGGAAATGCTCTTTGACCGCATGGCGGTCACCAACCTGACGAAAGGCGTCCTGCTGGTTGTTGGCGGCGCTGGGGGTGTGGGCTCGATCCTCATTCAGTTGGCCCGCAAGCTGACGGGTCTTACCGTCATCGCCACAGCATCACGGGATGAAACGCGTGACTGGGTGCTCCGGATGGGCGCACATCATGTGATCGACCATCGACAGGACATGGCAGCCCAGATACGGGCCCTTGGTTTCGAGCAGGTAACCCATATCGCCGCTCTGACGGCAACGGACCGCCATCAGGCTTTTTATGAGGAAATCCTGGCGCCTCAGGGGCATCTGAGCGTGATCGACGATCCCACGCATTTCGATATCGTGGGGTTCAAGAAGAAGAGCGCCACGATCTCATGGGAATTCATGTTTACACGCTCGCTTTTCGCCACGCCCGATCAGGCGAGACAACATGATATTCTCGAGCAGGTCTCCTCGCTTGTTCAGTCCGGGGATGTGGTGGCGACAGAGTATCACCGGGCTCAGGGCCTCAGTGCTGCGGCACTGGGCAGGCTGCATAGCGAGAGCGAGAGCGGAAAGAGCATCGGTAAATCTGTGCTGGTGTTCTGACGTCCGATACACCGGCGCAGCCCGGCGCTTTTCAATCCGGCGCGCTGGACGGCAGGATCAGCACAGGATGAGCGCTCCGCTCTCGCGGGCTTGTGCGCTGCGCCAGAACATGCCGCCTTCCAGCCTTTCGCGCATGGCAGGCGGCAGTATCGAGCGTCTGGGCTCAGGTGCAACACGGGGGCGCAGCGCGTGCAGACCCGGTGTGCCGAGAGCCTGATCGAATTTGTCCGTATCGGGTGTCACCACATGGTCGGGATCGTAGTCATGAGGTGGCAGTCCCAGCGCCCGTGTCAGGCTGTCCAGAGCCTGACATGGTGAGCGGATCAGATAATCGTAATCTACCAGAATGAGCCGATGCGCGTAGGGGCCGTGGAACGCCTCAATCAGGACGCGCCACGCATAGCCAAAGACGCCCTCGGGTGAGAGGATATAGTCCAGCCGGTCATGCTGCGTGGCCCTTCTGGAAAGTGGTACGAGATTGGAGGAAAGGACCGGATCGCGCACGATCAGCCGCTCCAGCGAGTCGAGAATCCAGATTGGATCACGCACGCAGCAAATGACTTTGGCTTGTGGAAATACGGCATCGATCAGCCCCATCCGGGCGCACCAGTCGCGATGCGTGTCGATGACGATCTGCTGGGGGTCGGTGATGGCGTAGTAGCTCTCCAGCAAGCGGCGCATCACACGGTCCCTTTTCGCCGCATCGAAATCACCGGCGTAATCTCCCTCAGCCATCAGGGACGCGACACGCAGCATCATGGGGGCGACGGGTGAACTGCGCCCCGACGTTACAATGGCGGGGTTCTGGGCCAGAAGGGCTGAGAGCAGCGTGGACGCTGAGCGAGGCAGGCCGGCGATGAAATGAACGGCATTGGCATGGGGCATAAGGGGGGGTTTCCACGATGAGGGGCATGGCTCGCGTAGAGGGCACCTTATGGCTGTGCAATTGGGTGTCCGAACCTCACTATGTTGCCAAAATATCACGCCAAAGACAAAAACCTTTTGCACGCTGGGGCGATAGTGCTGAACAGAGAAGCTGTCAGGCCTCAGGGTCACATGTCACTTTTCGTTACTGAATGAAATATAGGGTCGGTCCAGCACTGCTGGCTGGCAGATCCGTCAGAAGGAAGAAGCGATCAATGGGTATCTTCAGCACGATCATGAGCAAGATCTTCGGTCACGCGGAGGCAGCCCCTGCCAGCGGTTCGAATGGAGCGGCTTCTGGCTCTGAAGCACCTGCTGCACCGGGTTCCACCACGCCGACGGCACCGAGTGCGCCGGTCGATGTCGACGCAGTGCTGACCCAGATGGCAGCCGATAAGGGCCAGGCGCTCAACTGGCGCACGTCGATTGTCGATCTGCTTAAGCTGCTCGACATGGATAGCTCGCTCGATGCCCGCAAGCATCTGGCGCAGGAGCTGCATTACACGGAAAGCACCGAGGACACGGCCAGCATGAATGTCTGGCTCATTCGTCAGGTCATGCAGAAGCTGGCCGAAAACGGCGGCAAGGTTCCGGAAGAGCTTCGTCACTAAGGGCCTTCACGCCCTCATAATCATCCAGCCGGAAAAGGGAGCCTATGGCTCCCTTTTTCCTTTGCAGTCAGGCCTTTCCCGACAGCAATGAAAACACATGTAGGTGCCTGAAAATCAGACCGCGAACTCGCGAATTATGCGATGCAGTTCGGTGGGATCTTCCACAAGCATGGCCTGACGGTAGAGAGCATCACAGGAATCAAGGCTGAGCGAACGGATCATGCGCTTGACCGGTGGGAGAAGCGCCGCCGACATCGAGAATGAGCGCAGCCCCATACCGATCAGCAGGGCGACGGCGCGCGGGTCCGATGCCATCTCGCCACAGACACAGACGGGTCGGTGCGCGCGAAGCGCCTCGTCAATCGTGAGGCGAAGCAATCGGAGCAGAGCAGGGTGCAGGGTTGTGTAGAGCTCGGAACCCATGGCAGCAGTCCGATCGACGGCGAGCGTGTACATCGTCAGGTCGTTGGTGCCGAGCGCCAGAAACTCGGCCTGTCGCACCAGGGCACCCGCCGTCAGGGCAGCAGCCGGCGTCTCGATCATCACGCCAAGCGGTGGCAGATCGGCAGGAAGTTTCACGCCACGACGACGCAGCCTTTTGGCGCAGCGTTCGTAGATCTGTCGGGTGGCGATAACCTCGTTCACCGAGCTGACCATGGGCAGAAGAATGCGTAGCTGGCCGTGCAGGCTGGCGCGCAGAATGGCGCAGAGCTGCGTTTCGAGAATTTCCGGATGACGAAGCAGCAGACGCAGGCCACGCACGCCAAGCGCCGGGTTTTCCTCTTCCTCTTCGCCCTGAATCCCAAGCTGGCGCAGCCGCGACAGCCCTTTTTCACCACCCCAGTCCAGCACCCTGATGGTGGTGGTCATGTTGGGCATGTCGGCGACGATGCCGGAATACACCTCGTACTGCCCATCCTCATCGGGCAGGGGGGTAGTTTCATCGAACAGGAATTCGGTTCGCAGCAGGCCAATCCCTGCTGCGCCGTTGCGATGCAGCAGGGGGAGTTCATTCGGGATCTCGACATTGGCCAGCAACTCGACATCCTCGCCGCTCACCAGTCGGCTGGGCAGGCGTCGTAATCTGCCAATTCCCTTTCGCTCCCTGGCCTCCTCGGCCATTGCCGAGCGTGCCTCAGCCAGCGTGGTCGAGTCCGGGTGCAGGATAACCCTGCCGTTCGACCCGTCCACAATCAGCAGATCACCGTCATTGATGCGATCAGTCAGATTGGGAATGGCAAGAATGGCAGGCACATTGAGCGCACGCAGCATGATGGCGGTATGGTCGGTCACCCCGCCGCCTTCCGAAAGCACTGCTGCAATACGGTTCGGGTCAATGACGGCGGCATCGGCCGGTCTGATCTGCTCGGCAACGAGAATGGAGCCGCCCTGGACATCGGAGAATGCCTTGAACGAAACACCGGTCAGATTACGCAGGAGCCGTCTGGCCACCTCGCGAAACTCGCCCTGACGACGCCTTGCGCTTTCGATTTCCTCTTCAGGCATGTCGGGCTGCGGCCCGGCCATGGCCGCCAATGCGTCGCTTTCGATCTGCACAGCGGCTTCGGCGGTCAGCCCGTCTTCCCCAATCCGGCGATGCGCCGCCCGAACGAGGCGCGAATGGTTAAGCATGCGCTCATACACCGAAAGCAGCGCATCGATTTCGATACGCCCTTCTTCCGGCAGGGCATTGAGTTTGGTGCGCAGCTTGCGGAGCTGCTTGAGCGTGAGAGCTATGGCCTCATCCAGCCGCGCCCGCTCTGCGTCACTTCCCAGCAGGGAGGGGAGTGCCTCAATAACAGGCAGGGGGCGCTCATAGGTCAGGCTGGCGCGCGCGATGACGACACCTGCCGAAATCCCGACACCCTGCAGGATTTGCATGGGGAGGTCGGTATCAGGCTGGACAACTTCGCTCGACGGGCGGCGCAGTCGCTTAATCACGTTCACCAAAGCCGTCAGCAACGAGGGCGATCAGGGCATCGAGCGCCGCGCTGGCCTGGGGGCCCTTGGCTGAGAGCAATATGGTCTCACCCCGGCCCGCGCCAAGCATCATCAGCCCCATGATGGACAGGGCAGACACGGTCTGGCCATGACGGCTGACCTCAACATCAGCCTTGAAGCCTTCGGCCGCTGTGACGAATTTTGCTGCGGCCCGGGCATGCAGGCCCAGGCGATTGACGATCGTGACATCGCGCTCAAGGGTCGGGCCCGAAACCGTGCCCGACATCAACGGGCAACCTGGCGCAGGGGTGTAATCAGCGGGGTGAGGGGGGGAACATAGCTCATGGTCGTCGTCACAACCATTTCACAGCTCTTGCCACCCTGCAAACAGGAAGGCGGCAGCTCATAGGCGGCGGCAATGTATTTGCGTCCCGCAAGAGTGGCCAGCTCGGCACATTCGGCAAGGCTGCGTGTGCAGCGCGTCTTGGCAAGCTTGACCAGCATCGGCACGTTGACACCGGCTAGCACCTCCACGAGGCCTTCCTGACGCAGCGAAAGGGCCAGATTGGAAGGGGTACTGCCAAACATGTCAGTCAGGAGAAGAACGCCGTCGCTTGTATCGACCGAGGCGATGGCAGCGCCGAGACGGGCTCTCGCGGCAACCACATCATCGTCGGGGCTGACACCCATGACTTCTATCTGTGGCTGGGGCCCGACCACATGGGTCACGATTTCAAGGAGAGACTGAGCCAGGGAACCGTGGGTAACAAGAACGATCCCGATCATCGGGGCATTCCTTCAAGGGGTGCATGACGCCATTTTCGTAGCGACCCCAAGAGATATTGGTCATCCATCACGGTAATCAAGACGGCTCTGTCCGTATCTGTTCATCCGGTATGGCAAGTTGCTGAGGGGCGCGAACCCATCGCCATGAGCTGCGTCCCTGACGTGCCAGTTCCCG
>NZ_AYXS01000004.1:31114-37950 GCF_000505765.1 Asaia sp. SF2.1
ATGCATGACGACGATTGGCACATCTGACAAGAGTTTAATCTCTTCGGCACGGCTTAACGCGGCGGCAATCTCTTCGACAAGTGTTACGGAGCGGTGCTGACCGCCCGAGCAGCCAATAGCCACGGTCGCGTGCTTTTTTCCTTCAGCGACGAAACGAGGCAGAACAAGTTCGAGCAGTCCCATGATGCGTGAAAAGAAATTCAGGTAATCGGGGTCCTGCTGCACGTATTCGCGCACCACAGCCTCGAGCCCTGTGCGGGCTTTCAGTTCTGGGTCGTAATGCGGGTTACGCAGGAACCGGGCATCGAATACGAGATCGGCCTCACGGGGAAGACCAGCCGGGTAAGCGAAGGAAAGCAGGGTGACTGTCATCGAGTCGCCATCATTCTGATGGCCAAAACGCGACTCGATCAGGCGACGCAAATCATGGGGGGGCAGATCGGATGTATCGATCACGAGATCGGCTTCGTCACGCAGGGGCGCTAGCAGGGCAATCTCCTGCTCGATGCTCGCCACAAGGCCCGGTGCGATTTCCGAACTGTTGTCCAGCGGGTGACGACGGCGCGTTGCCGTGTAACGCCTGAGCAGCACATCTGTCTCGGCCGTTGCGTAAAGCAATTCCACATGCAGGTCGCGCTGGGTACGCAGCTGCGCCAGTGCCATGATGACGGCTTTGGCCTCGAACCCTCTGGTGCGCACATCAATGCCGATGGCCAGAGGCTCCACCGTTCGGGCGGCCAGGGCATCGAGCAAGGTCAGGGGCGGGTTATCCGTGACCTCGTAGCCAATATCCTCAAGGATACGCAGGATCGAGGATTTCCCCGCGCCTGATAGGCCGGTCACCAGCAGGATGCGCCGCGCTGAACTCACAAATCGCCACTCCAGTTACCGGACGGAAGAAAGACCATCAGAACCTTAACCTTCTTCGAGGTCGCTGGGGAGGGGGAGACAGGAGGCGTTCCCCCCATTGAGGCCGCAAAGAAGTGTGAAATCACTCAGGCGGCAGCGCAGCGCCGTGCGAATGATCGCCACTGCATCCGCGTGAAAGCCGTTCAGAGTCATCTGCCATAGTCCTGTATCGGGTTCGACAGTTTTCTCTGGCAGGCGTACTGCCCTGGACGGGATCGAGAGATGAACATGCAGGCCAAGCCTTGCCGTAGCGCGATAGGGCATACGAACCAGACCCAGCCCGCGAATTTCGATCATCCCGGCAAGGGCAGGGGGCGCAGAGGCGTGGAGATCGCGGATGACCAGACGATCATCTCCCACCAGATCGAAGCCTGAGTCGATCAGGCGGAGCAGGAGGCTGGATTTGCCGCATCCCGATTGTCCGGTGAGCACAACACCTATCCCTGCAAGGCTCGCACAGGATGCGTGGATCTGCCCGTCTCGGGGAATGATGAAAGGCGATGTGCAGTCCTGTGATTGTGGGTTATGAGTGCCGTCATGCACGACCATTCTTCCCTCTCTCCTCGTCCCGTCCTGCAGGACAGCGTGACCTATTACGGTGTGACAGGGCTGGGCCCGGACGGCAAACCGCCCGAGAGCCTGATTGAGGAATGTCAGAATGCCCTTGCCCGCATACGCGACATTCTGGCGACACATGGGCTTGTGCCTGAGGACATCACGCATCTGGCGTATATGATACCCGATAGCGTGGTGTTTACGGCCTGCCAGCGGATCATTGCCGAGGCGCTTGGTCCTGCCCGACCCGCCATGACCCTGCGCCTGAAACCGAGCTTCGACGTGCCGGGCCAGAGGCTGGAATTCAATTTTATCGCCTCGGCCTGAAGTCACGCCGTAGAGGCGCGTTGCGGAGCGATCTGTCCCGTCAGACGCCAGCGCGTAATAGGTGTAAAAAAAACAGGGGGCTGTAACGCCCCCTGAATATCCTCGTTCGCGATGCCGGCTCAGTGACGCGGCGAATAGAGCGTCGTCAGGCGGTCGGGGGTGTTGTCCAGACGTTCCAGATGCGGGTAGCGCAGGCCGTCATGGTAGGGAATGGCCACGGTGCGGTAATGCTCGCCCGACTTGACCAGAAGCGTGATGGGCGCCTTGTCGGTTTTCGCAGCCTTGATGGCATCGATCAGGCCTTCGGGTGAGAACGTATCGCCATTGACGGCAACGATCTCGTCATGAATGGCCAGACCAGCCTTGTAGGCGGGGCTGTCCCAGGCGACCGTGCCGAGCTTGCCGTTCTTGGCGCTGATGATCACACCCAGCGAGAAACGCAGGCTGAGGCGATGGCGGTTCTTGCCAGCCTGCGCCTCGAATGCGTTTTCCTTGTCGGTAAAGACCAGCTTGTAGCCACCGGCTTCGAGCCCACCCAAAGGCGCGCGCTTTTGCACGGTGCTGATGCGCTCATGCAGGAACTTCGCCCAGTCATAGGGCACGACCTTGTTCAGGGTCAGGACTATATCATCGAAGGTGTAGGTGCTGACGATGATGCTGCCGTTATTGGTGCCAAAGAACGCCTTGGCGAAATCGTCGAGCGATTTCGTGTCATGCGAAAGCTTGCGGATCATCATGTCGGCATCAAGCCAGACGAGCTGACCTTCAACATAGTAATCTTCCGAGCGCTGGTAGTCGCGCCAGGACTGGGGGGCACGCTGGGCGATGATCGGGTCATTGGTGGTATCCGCCACCGGGCGCCATGCCCGCCCAGCCTGGGCGTCGTAGCTGGCCGCTATCAGGGCGAGCGCCTCAAAACCCTGATCCTTGGACACCAGTCCGGAACGGGCCGCGAGGACATTACCCCAGAACTGGGTCTGACCCTCATACACCCAAAGCAGCGAGCCGCGCTGGGGCGTGTTGAAGGTGGGGCCGTACAGATCGGCCGGGCGGCGATACTTGCCATTCCATGAATGGGTATATTCATGGGCCAGCAGGTCGCGCTGCGGGAAGGAATGCTTCCAGTCCGTGAAGTAATCCTCGCTCACGCTGTCTTCGCTCGACTGGTGATGTTCGAGCCCGATCCCGCCAAGTTCGTCCGTCAGCGCCATCAGGAAGTCGTAATGGGTGTAGTGCTGCGAGCCGAAAGTCAGAATGGCCTGCGTGACCAGATTGCGGTGGATCTGCAATTCGGCATCGTCATAGGCCAGATCGCCCGGCTTGTCGGCCACCATGTTCAGTGTGACGGGCACGCCACCCGGTGCGTTGAGCGCGACCTTGCGGAAATAGGCTCCGGCGAAGATCGGTGAATCGACCAGCGTGTTGTACGGCACCACGCCATAATTGAGGGTGTCGCCGGTTGCGTTGCCATTGGTGCGCAGCGCCGTTGCGGCCTGCCAGCCATGCGGCAGGGTCACGCTGGCCTGAACAGGAATGTTACGCGAGTAGTAGCCCGCCGGATAAAGCGAGACCTCGTTCCACTGAACATTGACGATATGGGGCGTCATGACCACGCGCCCTTCATCATCCGTCACCGGCGAGAGAAGCTTGAAGTCGAGATCGAGCTGTGTCTGGTCCTTGGTGACGGGCACGTGGAAGGCAAACACATCCACCGGGTCGCGCAGCCAGGGAATGGTCTTGCCACCGGCGCTCGCGACCAGGCCACCAAGCTGCATGATCGTGCCTTCCGGCGCATGACCGCCCGGCACCCATTTCGGATAGAGCAGTACGAGTTCACCGGCTTCGCGGGCGCTTTGCGGCACGGGCACGGTCTCATGCATGGTCATGACATGATGATCCAGATCCGTGGCATTGACGCTCAGCTTGAGCGTGCCGGGAAAGGCAATGTCCTTGGGTTGCGGCAGGGGCGAAGGCAGCGGTGTGGCTTCCGGCTGCGGCTGGCCCTGTGCGGAGGCACTGGCCGGAGCCGCGAAAGCAGACACGGCATGGGTGCCGAGAACGAGGGCAGCCAGAAATGTGCCCGCGCGAAAAAGGCGAATGGTCAAGCGTGATACTCCACGAGATGCAGATCGATCATGTGTATTCATTACCAAAGTGCAAACGCACGCGGCTGACAACCCATATTCCGGGTTCGATATGACTCTTCCTCGCGAAATCCTGTGTCGTTGCAGCGTCATCGCCCCTCGACTGACGAACATATCGGGGGGCGTAATTCAGGCCACAGGACCGTCAGGATTTCACAAGACCCAAGACAAAACAGTTCAGGGATCCTGTTGTATCAGCAGGGTGATGTCACCACCGCAGGCGGCTTCGTTGGTTGTGATCACGGTTTCACTCAGCAGCCACTCAGGCCGGACCGTATCCAGATCATAGACCGGGACCACCATGCCCTCGCGTGCCGTAACGGTCAGGGCGGCCTGTTCGGCACTCTCGGCACCACGCTGGATGAGCATGGCGTCACATTCCGGCAGCGCACCGGGATCGACGCGCGTAATGACATTGGCCAGCTGGCGAGAGACCTGCCTCAGCCACTCCACTGCGTTATCGGGTGCCAGAACCAGCACCTGATTCCCTGCGCCAAGCGCGAGCCCCACGGCATGCAGCAGGGCAGGCCAGCTTTCGCAGGCACAGAGAATGACGCCTTTGGGCCGCAGCATATAGTGGCTGGTTTCCCCATTCGGGCCAGGCATGTCGAGGGTAAGGCCGCATAATCTGTGGGCGATGACGGCTCTCACCCGGCGGGCCGAAGGCGGGTCCCGGGGTTCGAGAAAGGCGAGAAAGGCGCGCGCCGTGGCGGGGACAGGCGCCTCTGGCGGCGCTTCGAGCGGGCAGGGTGCGCCATGCATCAGACGCGGAAGGAGCAGGGGACCACCCAACTTGGGGCCCGAGCCGGAAAGCCCGCGCCCGCCGAAAGGTTCCGTCCCGATTCGTGCGCCGATGATGCCGCGATTGACATAGATATTGCCAGCACGGCTGCGGGCGCAGGCACGGTTGATACTCTCCTGGATACGGCTCTGCACGCCAAAGGTCAGGGCATAGCCTGTGGCATTGAGGGCATCCACGACGCCGTCGAGCTCGTGACGCGCATAGCGCCGGATATGCAGAACCGGGCCGAACACTTCCTGCCCGATATCGGCAACGCGGCCAATCTCGATAAGTGTGGGAGGGACGAAATGGCCCTTCAATGTCTCGACGCGCATGTCGGGCTGCCAGACGGGATAACCGGCGCGGCGCATCCGATCGACATGGGCTTCCACCCGAACACGCGCCCCGGCCGAAATCAGCGGGCCGATATCGCAGCACAGCCTGTCCGGTGCGCCGAGGTGACGTTCGATAATGGCACCACGCAGACGTTCGATGAGTTCATCTGCGCCGTCTTCCTGCACCAGAAGGACGCGCAGGGAAGCGCTGCGCTGACCGGCACTGTCAAAGGCGGAGGTCAGGATGTCGGGAATGACCTGATCGAGCGGTACGCTGCTATCGACGAGCATCGCATTCTGCCCGCTGGTATCGGACAGGAGGGGCACAGGCTGGCCGGTTCGCCCGGTGCGTCCCAGCAACTCGCGACTGATGGTCTTGGCCACGGCGGTCGAGCCTGTGAACATGACGCCGTCGATACGGGGGTCGGCCACCAGCGAAGCACCGACATTGCCTTCGCCTGGCAGGAGCTGGAGGGCCGCTGGCGGCAGGCCCGACTCTATGAAAAGCGAGAGCAGATGGGCTGCGACAAGCGGTGTTTCTTCCGCAGGCTTGGCAATGACGGCATTGCCCCCAGCCAGGGCGACGGCAACCTGACCGGTAAAACTGGCAACAGGGAAATTCCACGGGCTGATGCACAGTATCGTGCCAAGCGGTGCGCCGTGCCGCCCTGTCTCATCCAGCTGGCGCAGTTGCGCCGCATAGTAGCGCAGGAAATTCACGGCCTCGCAGAGTTCCTGCGTGGCATTGGCGAGTGTCTTTCCTGCCTCGCGAATCAGAAGCTCGAGCAGCGTCGCGCGATCCTGCTCGATGGCCACGGCGACACGATCGAGACAGTCCGCACGCTCCTGTGCGGTGGTGCGACGCCATATCTGTTCACCCTCTGCAGTATTGAGGGCAGCATCGATATCGCGCGGTCTGGCATAGATGACGACACCAACATGATCGTCATGTGCCGCCGGATTGGTGATCGAGCGTGCGCGCCCTTCGGGCCTTGGCATGGCAGGGCCAATGGGCATGGCCCTGAAAACACGGGCTGTCGCGGTAAATCCTGCGATCAGGTTTTCCAGATCGAGCAGGTTGTCGAGATCCGGCGCGATCGCCCCCTGTCGTTCTGCCCCGTAAAGATCGGCAGGCAGGCTGAGCGAAGGGTCCGGTGAGCCATGGGGCAGTGGTGCGCGTGCCAGCGTCACGGGATCGGCAATGAGTGCATCAAGAGAGACGGCCCGGTTGGCGACCTGATTGATGAAGGAGGTAGGCGCGCCATTTTCGAGAAGGCGATGCACCAGATAAGGGCCAAGATGTGAATCGGCTCCAACAGGTGACAGGATACGACAGGCAGCGCTGCGCGGACGTGTCGAGACCAGAGGAGTATAGAGCGTTTCACCCATGCCATGCAGGCAGCCGAATTCATAAAGCCCCGGCCGCCATTCGGGCGCGAGGGCGAGAATGGTCGCTATACTGCGGGCATTATGGGTTGCGAATTGCGGGTAGAGTGCAGCCTCTTCTTCCAGGGCGCGACGGGCGCAGGCGATATAGCTGACGTCACTATGGCACTTGCGGGTGAAGACAGTGTAGTCGGCGTTTGCCCTGGCCTGGCTGTGCCGGATTTCCTCATCACGATAACTGCCCTTGACCAGACGCAGCATCACGCGTCGCCGGGTCTCGTTGGCGAGCGCCACCAGATGCTCGATAAGGGGCAGGGACCGCTTGTCATAGGCCTGTACGGTGAAGCCAAGACCGTTCCAGCCTGCAATTTCAGGGGCGTGACAGAGCGCATCGAACAG
>NZ_AYXS01000004.1:38000-38180 GCF_000505765.1 Asaia sp. SF2.1
ATCGAGGCACAGCTCGAGTTTGTCTCCCGTCTCGGCATCAAATTGGAGGATCACATTGGCTGCCATGGCACGCTGGGCCAGCATCACCAGAACAGGGAGGACCTCGTTCATGACGCGGTCGCGCTGGGTGGTCTCGAACCGGGGATGCAGTGAGGACAGCCGGAGCGACAGGGCAGGGCG
>NZ_AYXS01000004.1:38222-39533 GCF_000505765.1 Asaia sp. SF2.1
TTCATACAGGGTCTGCCCCCTGCCATGCCGGCCGAGGGTCTCCACCATCGCCAATGCGTCATGGCGTGCACGATCGGCTTCTTCTGCCGTCTGGGCGCTGCCATGCAGGGACGCACAGGCCAGGCTGAACCCCTTTTGCTCAGCCGTGCGATGGCGTCGCAGGGCCTGCCCGAGGGTCTCTGCCAGAATGAACTGGCTGCCCATCATGCGTATGGCTTTCTCCACGCCATGGCGGATGAAAGGTGCTCCGCTGCGCATCGCAAGGCCGCGCAAACCGCCCGGGGCGGCATGGAGCTTTGATGAGGTCGACATGGCCCAGCTTGCCGCATTCAGGAACAGCGGAGGCTCATCACCGCCATGATGATGCCAGTCACCCTGACCGATCTGGTCGCGTATCAGCGCGTCGCGCGTGGCTGAGTCGGGGATGCGAAGGAGGGTGCCCGCGAGACAGAGCAATGCCTTGCCTTCGGGAGAGGCGAGGGGGAAAGCCTGCATCATGGTCTCGATGCCGTTTGTCTCGGCATGAGTGCGCCAATGGGTCGTGAGAGTGCGAGCCTGTGTCTCCGCCCGCTCGGTCAGGTTTTCCGGCAAGGTGGCCCGCGTGAGCAGCCCGGCAAAGGCTTCTGCCTCGGGGCGGCGCGCAGCATGGGCAATAGCCTCCCGCGAGGGCGACAGGGCCGGGCGTCGGGGGAGAAAGCTTGAGAACAAAGTCATGCTGGCTCAGTCATGCAAATCGGGCGCGTCAATCATACGCCCCCCGCATCATTACGCAGGGATACGAAGCAGGCAGACTAGGCGAGGCCAAAGGGCAGGAAAACCCTTGCTGCGTTACGTTCCGGTCATGCGCGTAGCCAGATGTCAGAAACTCGTCCGGTGAGGCCGTGGCTCATGACCTTGAGCAGATCCGGCTCACCGGAATGTCACGTTGACGTGTCAGACAGGCAGTATCAGGGGTGACGATGCGTAAAGAGGCGCACATTGCGCTCTTCGATGCCGAATTCGCGCAGGGCGGCAGCAAATTTCTCGAAATGGGGCGTCTTGAGATGCGCCTCGAAGGCAGCGCGCCCTGTATAGACCTCGTGCAGGACAATAATGTCGGGAGCGTCCTGTTGGGTGAGCACATCGAAGGCCAGGCAGCCTTCCTCATCGGCGAGGGAGCGGTCGCTGTCATAACGGCAGATTTCGAGGAATTTATCGAAGTTTTCGGCCGGTGCGGCGAATTCAGCGATGACTGTGAAGCTCTCAGACATGAGACGAATCCGATCAGTTTCCGGAATTGACTTTTCTGCCTCAATTCTGCGAAGAGTAAAC
>NZ_AYXS01000004.1:39628-41239 GCF_000505765.1 Asaia sp. SF2.1
TCAGGCAAAAGGACCGCGATCGGCTGGAACTTCTGGAGAGAGGCATCCCTGTGGGGTGTCCGCCGACGGGATAGCGATCTCAGGCAAAGGCGACAGAAGGGGCGACGATTTTTTCGTTTTCTGCCTTGGGGGATTCCGCCCGTTGTCCGACGCGCTCTGTTTCACGCCGCTCAATGACCTGCATATCGAACTTGGCGCCCGTATGGTGCCGTTCGCAGGCTATTCCATGCCCCTGCAATACCCGGCCGGGCTCATGGCAGAGCACCTGCATACGCGCAAAAGCGCGGGGCTGTTCGATGTCTCCCATATGGGGCAGCTGCGTATCACACCAAAGCAGGGAACGCTGCACGATGCCGCCCTCGCGCTTGAGAGCCTGATTCCGGTCGATCTGGCCGGTCTGGGTGCCAACCGCCAGCGCTATGGTTTTCTCACCAACGATGCCGGCGGTATCCGCGACGATCTGATGGTCGCCAATATGGGTGACTGGCTGTTCGTGGTGGTCAACGCCTCCTGCAAGGCTGCTGATACCGCGTTGATGGAAGCAGCCCTTGGGGATCGGGTGGTGATCGAGAAGCTCGATGACCGCGCCCTTCTGGCGCTTCAGGGCCCCGAGGCTGTCAACGTTCTTCAGGATCTCTGCCCCGAAGCCGCTGAGATGCGGTTCATGGATGCGATCGAGGCTGACATCGATGGCGTTGCCTGCACCCTGACCCGCTCGGGTTACACGGGTGAGGATGGCTATGAGATCGGCATCCCGGCCGAGCATGCCGAGCAGATTGCCCGTGCGCTTCTGGCAGATGAGCGCGTTCTGCCCATCGGGCTTGGTGCGCGTGACAGCCTGCGTCTCGAATCCGGTCTGTGCCTGTACGGCAATGATCTGGATGAAACCACCACACCCGTTGAAGCTGCCCTTGGCTGGGCCATGCAGAAGGCCCGCCGCGAAGGCGGGGCCCGTGCAGGGGGCTATCCGGGCGCTGACATCATCATGAAGCAGGCACGTGAGGGTGTTTCCCGCCTGCGCGTGGGACTGGCAGCGGAAGGGCGTGCGCCCGTTCGCGCTGGCACAGAACTATTTGCCGACGAGGCAGGCACGCAGAAGGTGGGTGTCGTCACCTCCGGTGCTTTTGGCCCCAGCATCAACGCCCCTGTGGCGATGGGTTATGTCGAGACGGCTCATGCCAGCCTCGGCACCACGCTTTACGGCGCCCTGCGTGGCAAGTTCGTGCCGGTTCAGGTGCGCGCCCTGCCTTTCGTCCCGCCTGGCTTCAAACGCTGAAAACCGTCAACTGAGAGAACGCGATCAATGAGCACCACCTACTACACCCCGTCCCATGAATGGATCCGTCTCGAAGGCGATATCGCCACGGTCGGCATCACGGCTCATGCTTCCGACGAACTCGGCGAGCTGGTTTTTGTGGAAGCCAAGGACGAAGGCACCGAAGTGCCGCAGGGTGAGCCTGCCGCCGTTGTCGAATCCGTCAAGGCCGCCTCGGATATTTATGCCCCGGTAAGCGGCGTTCTGGCCGGGTTCAACACCCGTCTTTCAGACGAGCCGACGCTGGTCGGTACCGATCCGGAAGGCGAGGGCTGGATCTTCAAGCTGCGCGTGAG
>NZ_AYXS01000004.1:41296-41448 GCF_000505765.1 Asaia sp. SF2.1
CGACTCTGCCCAGCTCGAATCCCTGCTCGATGCGGATGCCTACAAGGCGTCGCTCTGATCTGACCGCCGGGCTGGCTTGCCGGTCCGGCTCTTTTTGTACCGTCAGATCCGGATGGCCGGTCTGATGTTTCCTTCCGAGCACAGGGTGGCCC
>NZ_AYXS01000004.1:41514-43626 GCF_000505765.1 Asaia sp. SF2.1
GTGCCGTCCTGACTCGTTTGCGTTCCTGACAAGGATCTGCCGAGACGTGACCCGTAACGCCCCGCTCAATACGTCGCCCAATACATCGCTGTGGCCCGCGCATGAAGACGACCAGTTCGTCTCACGCCATAACGGCCCGCGCCCTGGCGAAGTCGTTTCCATGCTCAAGACGCTCGGTGTGACAAGCATCGACGCGCTGATCGAGCAGACGGTGCCTTCTGCCATTCTGGACCGCAAGGCCTCTGGCGTCGGCCCCGCGCTGACCGAGAGCGAGGCGCTGGCGCGGCTGAAGCAGATCGCAAGCCGCAATGTGGTCATGCAGTCCATGATCGGGCAGGGCTATCACGGCACGATCCTGCCTCCCGTCATCCAGCGCAACATTCTGGAGAATCCGGCCTGGTACACGGCCTATACGCCGTATCAGCCGGAGATCAGCCAGGGCCGTCTTGAAGCGCTGCTGAACTTCCAGACGCTGGTCTGTGATCTGACCGGGCTCGATATCGCCAATGCCTCGCTTCTGGACGAGGCCACGGCCTGCGCCGAAGCCATGGCGCTCGCCCAGCGCAACGCCAAGACCAAGAGCACGGTATTCTTCGTCGATTCCGACACGCATCCCCAGACGCTTGCGGTGCTGCGGACACGCGCCGAGCCTTTGGGCTGGACCATTCAGCTTGGTAACCCTGAAACCGATCTCGATCCTGAAGCCGTTTTTGGTGCGCTGCTTTCCTATCCGGGCAGCTCGGGTGAAGTGCGTGATTTCCGTGCGGTGATTGCCTCGCTGCACGAAAAGGGTGCCATTGCGGCCCTTACCTGCGACCCGCTGGCCCTTGTCATGCTTGAAGCGCCCGGCAAGCTGGGCGCCGATATCGCCATCGGCTCCATGCAACGCTTTGGCGTACCAATGGGCTTCGGTGGCCCCCATGCCGGGTTCATGGCCGTGCGTGACGCCTATAAGCGCACCATGCCGGGCCGTCTGGTTGGCGTATCGCGCGACAGCCGCGGGGCTTCGGCCTATCGCCTTGCGCTTCAGACCCGCGAACAGCATATCCGCCGCGAGAAGGCGACCTCGAACATCTGCACGGCACAGGTGCTTCTAGCGGTCATTGCCTCAATGTACGCCGTCTATCATGGGCCCGAGGGCCTGCGTGCCATTGCGCATCGTGTGAACCGCCTTGCCTCCATTCTGGCTGAAGGCCTGCGCGAACTGGCCGTCAAGGTCGAGACCAGCGTTTTCTTCGACACCATCACGGTCGAAGCCGGTGAGTCCGCGGCCCTCGTGCTCGAGCGCGCCCGCAAGGCCGGGATCAATCTGCGCGATGCCGGTCAGGGGCGTCTTGGCATTGCGTGTGATGAAACCACTGAGGCGAGCCATATCAAGGCGCTGTGGCGCTGCTTCTGCCCCGATGAGGCGCGTCTTGCCGCGCTTGAGGCCAAGCTTGATGGCGCCACCACGATCCCGGAAGCGCTGACGCGCAGCGGGGCCTTCATGACGGCCGCCGTATTCCATGCGCATCGCTCCGAGACGGACCTGCTGCGCTATATGCGTCGTCTGTCCGACATGGATCTGGCGCTTGATCGCACCATGATTCCGCTCGGCTCCTGCACCATGAAGCTGAACGCCACAGCCGAAATGATCCCCATCACCTGGCCGGAATTCGGGGCGCTTCATCCCTTTGCGCCTGCCGATCAGACTGCAGGTTATCTTGAGCTGTTCGGTATCCTCGAACATGCGCTTTGCGCCGTGAGCGGGTATGACGCGGTTTCGCTCCAGCCCAATTCCGGTGCGCAGGGTGAATATGCCGGGCTGCTCGCCATTCGCGCCTATCATCAGGCCAATGGCCAGAGCGAGCGCGATGTGTGCCTCATTCCGGCCTCGGCGCACGGCACCAACCCGGCTTCCGCCCAGATGGTCGGCATGCGCGTGGTCGTGACCGCCTGCGATGCCGCGGGCAATGTCGATCTGGAGGATCTGCGCAAGAAGATCGCGCAGCACGAAGGGCGCATTGCGGCCCTCATGCTCACCTATCCCTCGACGCATGGCGTGTATGAGGAAGCGGTGATGGAGATCTGCGATCTCGTGCACGAGGCTGGCGGTCAGGTCTATCTGGACGG
>NZ_AYXS01000004.1:43718-46090 GCF_000505765.1 Asaia sp. SF2.1
TTCAACCTGCACAAGACTTTCTGCATCCCGCATGGCGGCGGTGGCCCGGGCATGGGGCCAATCGGTGTCAAGGCGCATCTCGCCCCGCATCTGCCTGGCCGTCCTGAGCGCGGCGATGCTCGCGCCGTATCGGCAGCCCCTTTCGGTTCAGCTTCGATCCTGCCGATTTCGGTCGCGTATGTGCTCATGATGGGCGATGACGGCCTGCGGGAGGCCACTGAAATGGCCATCCTGAATGCCAATTACATCGCAGCACGCCTCGAGCCGCACTACCCTGTGCTTTATCGTGGCGCCAATGGCCGCACGGCGCATGAATGCATCGTCGACCTGCGTCCGCTCAAAGACGCTGTGGGTGTTACGGTGGATGACATCGCCAAGCGCCTGATCGACCATGGCTTCCATGCCCCAACGGTCAGCTTTCCTGTGGCAGGCACCTTCATGATCGAGCCGACCGAGTCCGAGGGGAAGGCTGAACTCGATCGCTTCTGCGATGCCATGATTGCTATCCGTGAGGAGATCCGTGCGATCGAGGCTGGCAGCATTGCCATTGAATCCAGCCCTCTGCGTCACGCGCCCCATAGCACCGCCGATCTGGTGGGTGAGTGGGACCGCGAATACGACCGCATGCAGGGCTGCTTCCCTAACGGGCTGGACCGCGTGAAGTATTTCGCGCCGGTCAATCGTATCGACAACGCTTGGGGCGACCGTAACCTGGTCTGCTCCTGCCCGGATATTTCCAGCTACGCCGAAGCTGCGGAGTAATTCTGGATGACCCTCGTTCCCTTTGAGGAGCGGGGGTCTTCTTTTTCTGGAAGAAAAAGAAGGAAAAAGACTTCCCCTTCGTCGCGAATAATGCGGATACGACACTTCCAGACGAATCGAATACGTTCTCGTTTTTAATGCTGGTGCAGCATTGAGAAAGCTGGCTACGGCGACCATTTTCGGGTGCTATACAGGTTGCGTCTCTTGCTTCTTTCACGAGAAGTGGTTGTTGATCCTGTCAGACAACGGGGATGAACATGTCCGAAAAGCTCCGTATCGTCATAGGTCGCGCGCCCCAACGGTAGTTATCAGCCAGATGATCTAAGGACCTAATTAGAGATTCATTCATTAGATTATGTGGGTACGGCCTTGAGACCATGCTGTATTATCATATGATGCAACGCTTAGAGCGTGTTTGGAAAGTTGGAGCGGATGTGATTCAAGCTCTGGATGTGGACACCAGAGCAGAGGGCCCGAATGTCCGGGATTGCCCGCAAGACGAAGCGTTATCCGTCGGACATGACGGACGAGGAATGGGCGCGGATCGCGCCGCTGATGCCCGAACCGGGGCGCATGGGACGTCCACGCGAGATCGAATTTCGTGAGGTGATTAACGCGGTGCGCTACCTGGTCCGCTCGGGCTGCGGCTGGCGGATGTTACCGATCCATTTCGGCCACTGGCGCACGGTCTATGGCTGGTTTCGGGAGCTGGCCCGGCGGTTTTTGTTTCAGACTATTCATGACGTCGAACTGATGCTCGATCGGGAGCGGTCAGGTCGTGAGACGAGCCCGACCGCCGGGGTGATCGACAGCCAGAGCATCAAGGCACCGCATGCGCAAACAAGAGGTTATGACACAGGCAAGAAGGTCGTCGGGCGCAAGCGGCATATTGCCGTGGATACAGACGGACGTCTGCTGATGGTCAATCTGACCCCGGCCGACATCTCCGACAGCGCGGGCGCGCAGATGATCCTGGATGCGATCCGCAAGCGCTGGCCCTGGGTGAAGCACCTGTTCGCCAACGGGGCTTACGACCGGCTCCAGTTGATGGACAAGGCGGCCTATCTGAACTTCGTCGTCGAAGTCATCCGACGCAGGGACGGAGCGAAGGGCTTCGAGATTCTGCCCCGTCGATGGGTCGTGGAGCGGACCTTTGGCTGGATGACCCGCTGGCGACGTCTCGTGCGTGACTATGAGCGTCGTATTGACGTCTCACAAGCCATGATCCTCGTCGCCATGGGCGCCAATCTCACCCGCAGAAATGCCCATCCGTGAGTTTCCAAACAGGCTCTAAGACTCTTTTATTAAAACAGCTATCCTGGTCGAATAGTATAGCTCACTTCGATCGAATAGTTAGAATACTGCCACCTATATTTATTTTAGAAGAAGATTGATTGGTCAGGCGACTATAGCTTGAGCAAGATGTCTCTCAAGAGACGTTGTCCAAGGTCGGACCTGAAAAACTGAGCAAGTAGCGGCTGGTGAAAGTCGAACTTTGTGCTCATGTAGAGCGGGATTGTCGATCATCTAGGAGCTGTTTCGCATCAGCTCACTTGATGACCGTCCCGAATGGACTAGCTTTCGTTCAGCCCGTGACGCTGAAAAAGATA
>NZ_AYXS01000004.1:46175-46302 GCF_000505765.1 Asaia sp. SF2.1
CTCTCAATGCGTGACCAAGTTCACTGATGGTCAGTTGATCGTCTGCGGCGAGCTTGGCCCCGATGCGCTCCGCCACATGTGTCTTGTGACGTGTTTGCGGTCTATGGTTTAGGTAGAAGAAGGCGTT
>NZ_AYXS01000004.1:46359-51596 GCF_000505765.1 Asaia sp. SF2.1
ACTAACGGCATATTGGAGCGTCGCCTCGCGGTTCTCAGGGTCTGGCGTATAAGCGCGCAGATAAACGAGCGCGTTTTTCATTAGAGTGATTACTCTTGGCTCCTCTATCTCCTCAGGTGTGCAGAACAGCCCAACATGCCGCAAGCTATTAAAGGTTTCTGAAGAAAATCGCACCAGAGCAGGGCTGAGTGTCAACCCAAGAATCAGAGGCATAAACCAGAACAGGATCGATGTTGGTGTGAGACGATGATTCGACAGCATATCAAGCATTGCGACTTGCTGCTCAGGTATCTGAGAAATCTGATATGCTACATAGGCGGCAAGCGCTACCCCCAACATACTAACCCAACCGAATTGTGCCCATACATCTCTCCAAGGAACTGCTGAATCGTCGCGTTGCTGTGTTCCCCAAGAAATGGTGATTCGGCGTAGCCACATCCAAAAAAAACGAGTGAGACAAACCATGATCACTGGTGAAATAAAGAAGAAAAAAATAACCTCGAATAAGGTTGATAGTATTATTTTGTCTTGGCCTGCATAGCGCTTTGCCTCTTTCTGGCGCATATGCGTACCGACGGCGATCAACCTCGGAAGAAAAAGAAAAACAATAGTGGCTCCCAGCAACATCAGAGCAGGCGCCTCGATTGTTGTGATGAACTGCGGCGCGATGTGTCCTGATTGAAGAAAGGATGTCGAATTATGCAGAGCGATCAAGAGAAAAGCGCACCAGATAGGGCAAGTAAGGTAGCCCATCACGCCGGTGAAGAAGATTTCGCGATGTAGCCCGGTGATGCCGTCCATAAGCAGGAAACGCATATGTTGCAGGTTGCCTTGCATCCAGCGGCGTTCCCGTTGCAGAAAAGAGCCAAGATTGGATGGAATCTCCTCGTAACTTCCTTCAATTTCAGGGAGAAACCATACCTCATAGCCTGCGCGAGCCATCATGGCTGCTTCAAGGATGTCATGGGATAGTGGTTTGCCGCCCCAAGGCGCAGTTCCAGCAAGAGAGGGGAGCATACAATGGTTGACGAAGGGCTCCATACGAATCATAGCATTATGCCCGATATACGAGGCATGTCCCATATGCATCGCTGTCATCGCATGAGAAAAGGCAGTGCCGCATATATGCGAAGTAAATTGCTGCATACGCCCAAACAGGCTTGTCCTAAGGATCGGCTTGGGATTGGTCTGGAGAATACCCAGCCGATGATTGCCTTCCATCATTCGTAGTGTGGTATGAATGGCCTTGCCGTCCATGAGAGAATCAGCGTCCATCATCCACATGTACCGATAACGGTTGCTCCAGCGGCGGCAGAAATCAACAATGTTGCCGAGTTTTGCATGGTGGTTTGATGGACGCCACCGGTAATAAACTCGAGCATCAGGATGCATTGTACGCAAACTATATACGGCTGCCTGCTCAGCTATCCAGTATTCGATTTTGCGTGAGTCTGAGACAAGAAACAAATCGTAGAGATGGGCGTGTTCCGGTGCGTGCTCGGCAAGCGTTGTCCAAGCTGCTGAGAGGCGGGCTGCTACCGCAGCCGCATCTTCGTGGTATACTGGGTAAATGATTGCTACCCGGGCTCCCGGACTCGGATCACAGGCATCATGTATAGGATGGTACGGGTTACCTTCAGGGCCTTTCGCGGCATAATAACTGCCGATCACGAGTTTATAAAAACTTGTGACCATAAGATATATCATAAGTGCGTTCAGTATACTCCATACCCAATATAAGGTCAGGCCGAAAGGAGTGTGCTGATCAACCTGAAATTGCATCGTCGAGGCCGTAAGCCAGACCATCAAGATCGTGGTAAGAATAGTTGCGAGCTTGGCTCGCAACCTCCTGCGCTCAGCCACTCGTATCCAGTCGGGAGCTTCCCCGACCGGTTCTCCCGAAGCTTTCAAACGTATGAACATGGCACGCATATTGCGTTTCCAGCGCGTCTCTACGAATGGCGCGCCAATTGGCATACGTTCGGGTGTCGGATGAAGTTCATCCGGGTAGTAACTATCAAGCCATCGCTGCAGATCGGTATACGACGTTATCGTCGGGCCAATTACAGCGGCGTCATCAGGATGAATCCCTCCGTCGATCAGGAAGGCTGTGTAATCTGTCATGCGAGTGAATTGTCCTGTCTCGCTTATGAAGCCGAAGGGAGTTTGATCGGTCCTACCGGGCGACTGCGGCAATCAGACCCAACTGCAGAAAGGTGTTGATAACGCGTTCTACAGGAACAATTGGTGCTTCCCCGACATAGACAACGTCTTCATCTTCGATGGGAAAGCGCTGCGCGGTGATCAATCCCTCTCCTGAATCCATCGGGATAGTGTAGAGTTTGGGTGTCAACCCTGGCGCCGCACGACGAAGTACAAAGATCTCACGATCATTTGCTGTGGCAACATTCAACCCCTCGGCAGCGGCAATGACTTGAATCAACGTAGGGGATTCAGAGAAACCGAGCAGGGTGTTGCGGGTGATGCCACCGCCGAGCATGGTAACTCGTACGTTGGCATCATGGCGTACAATCAGATGATCGCCCGGCTTCAAGGGAATGTCCTGTTCCAGGGCCTCCAGCATTGGTAGTCGCGCGATATTGATGCTGTTGCGCGTAACGCTAACCCATGCGTCGGCGTGATCGCCGCTTGCATTATTGCGCGCGCTGAACACGGTGGTTCCATCGCCCATGGCGGTAGTAAGCGCACGTGCCATGGTCACGCCACCCGCATTCCAAGGTAGAATAGTTGGTCGGCCTGTCGCACCTGTTACGATAATCCCATCAGCATCTGCGCTTGTGCCTGATGCAGGTCCAGATGTGAGAGCAACTGCCGGGTTCTGCATTGTCCCTAACCGAGTATATGCCTTTGTTAGGGTTTCCTGCGCATCGGGTACACTCATACCGATGATGTGTACCTTATGAACGTATGGTAGCGAGATGGTGCCATCGCTAGCGATTGCGAAGGTTCCGATGTCAGTCACTGACGGCCCGGGAGCGGAGGAGACATCTCCTTCCTGTCCTGCGCCCTGCGAGAATATCCATAAGCTCACATGGACTGTGTCGCCGATACCAAGTCTATGATCATGGGTTGGTGCGCCGTCTCCGCGTATAGCGGAACGCGCCGAGGCAAGGCGGTTCGCGCGTTTCACGTCCGCCGCTTGTGCCAATATATCAACTACTTGGCGTGTGGCAGGTACGATATTGACATTAGGCGTTTGCTCGATGGCGTGCACTGAGGGGCCAGCCTCTGGAAAGGTGCACGCGCTCAATCCGACGCAGGTGCTGAAAGATAAGAGGAGAGTCTGAATCGGATGACGCATAAAAGTTCTCGGCGGTTCGATGCATATTAAGGCGTGATGAAGAGCGAATGATCAGGTCACCAAGGAAGGGTACCTTCCTGTCATACTGTCTAACCGTTGGCGCTCATGATTGATCTTGCTCAGCGCGTCGGACGTGCGACTGCAAGAAGCAGGCTACTGATTACGAAAACGACCAGTATACTCAGTAAACGAAGGGGATATTCTGCTCCGTTAAGCTGAGAGGGGTACCCAATTTCATGGATATAGTAGTGGTCCTGACTAGCTTTTATCGTGGATTGAAGCAGCGCCGTACGCGCCTCGCCTAACAAGCGTGAATCGGTCTCATGCTGTGTTTCAAGTTCAGCGAATCGGGCAGATGCAGCACTGATTCGTTTCTTTTGTTCTTGAACGTCCGCAAGCATTGTATCTATAATTCTGAGTTGAGATTGGAACGCTTTTGCGGCAGTGCTGTTTGGTGTTGCACCCTGCAGGCCGGCAATTTTCGAGGATGTATCGAGGCGTTTGAGCACGAGCTGCGTAGTTTGCTCCATCAACGCAGTGTAATAGGTGTCAGGTAGATAAATTCCATGGTCGATACGAAACGCCTGCAACGCCCGATTATCCTCTGAGACGGCTTTCTCGAGGTCAGCGACAGCGCTCTTCGCAGCGCTCGTGTAATCATCGCGCTCGCGCTGATTCAGATCGCGGATATGAGCAATTGTATCCTGCAGTACGAATAATGCGATATCATGAGCATCTTTCGGGCTAGGCGCGCGAACAGAAATCTGTGCGATCCCGCTCTTGCTAATCGAAACGTTGGCGGCTTTGCGATAGCTGCCCCACAAGGCTACGTCGGTAGTTGAGAACAAGCTCCCGAAACTTCCGAAGCGGCTGATGAAGTCATAGCGGCCATAAATTTTCGAGAGATCAAAATGATCATCAACGCGTTTGAATTCATCAGGCGTGGCTACGAAATCCTGCACCACGTAGGCGCCATTTCCTGTTGTTTGGGAGTTCCCAGTGAGTAGAGGGCATCGCTGCTCTGACCCGATCCCGATACCTCGAGTGAGGCATGGGATACATAGATCGGAGAAGCTATCAAACCGAAATAGGTGATTGCCGCTAAATTGGGAATCCCAAACAGAATCCAGAAGCGCGGGTAGTGCCAAAGATGTTTGGGGCGACTAGCTGGCGCTTCATTGCTTGAAGAGGTGCGAACAAGTTTCGGAAACGCACGACGAAGGTTTTCAGCGGAAACGGTATCGGTTTTTGAAGCATTTGACACGGTGGAGGCGACCTGCTTGAGCTTGGCAACAAAGTTTCGAGAAGTTTAGTAGTTTTGTGATAAGGTGTCGCTAAAAAAATTACTCTTTTGTAAATCATTGCAATATGCCAGATTTATATCTTTTATTAATTAACAAAATACCAAATAAGATAATTTTATAATATAAAATTAATAAAATTCATTAATTATCGATTTAGCCAATTATAAATTCAAAATTCTAGACGGATTGCATGTATTTTCAATATAGAATCGCGATATTTTCCTAAGCAATTTTATAAATTTCTGAGATAATATTTAAAATCTTATATTTGTAAATATATTATATCATCATCATAAATATCTGTTATAGATGACATTTATTCACATATTTATAATATTTCATAGGTGTTTTCAGGAGGTTGTGGGGCAGAAAATAAGAGCGATATTCTGCGGCGGTCAATCGTTTGGTCTTATCGTTAGGATTTTGCGGTTTCGGATTGCCTTGTTTTTCCAGTCCGACCTTCAGGTCTCCTGTCTTACATGCACCCAAACCCCGTCTGTCAGTTCGGCAAGGCGTTGCGGGGTCATCCGCACCGAGGCTGTGATCGATCCGGCGGCGGGGATAATTTCCTCGAAGGCGCGCAGGGATTCGTCGCAATAGACCGGGAGAGG
>NZ_AYXS01000004.1:51650-56684 GCF_000505765.1 Asaia sp. SF2.1
GGCCCCAGAAAGCGGGGCTTGCCGCCCAGAGCCTCGCGGGCGCGCTTGTTATCGAGCCGTGCCGTTCCAGCCATGACGACCAGGACGATACGCCCGCCTACATCCACGCAGAGGGTTTTTGCGATCTGGTCTGGTTCGACGCCGTGCACTTCGGCCGCCTCGGGAACAGTGGCGGTGCTGCGGCCGTCATCGATGATCGACAGATCGGGGGCGAGGCGGGCGAGTTCGTCGCGAACGGAGTCCAGGCTCATACGGGTCTCAACGTCTGATCAGGATGTAGTTGATTGTAAGGTCGATATCGAAATGGTCGCCCTTCATATCGGGCGGGACGGGTGGCAGATGCGCGCCCTGGAACATGCCTGTCGTTGCGGCATCAAGCGAGTAGGAGCCCGACTGTCCGGTAAGGCGCACTGATTTTACGCGGCCTGTGCGGTCGAGCACCACATGAACGGAAGAGGGGCCATCTTCGCCGTTCTTGATAGCATCCTCAGGGTAATAGAGATGCGCACGGATCCAGCGGTCGATCTCGCTGCCATAATCGTCGCTCACGCCGCGTATGGAGTTGCGCGTCATGAAGGGCGCATTGATCTGGCCATTGGTCGAAAGCGGGCCGAGCGACATGTCGATGGGCGCACCCGAACCGCCACGGCGTCCACGTTGGCGGCGCGGGGTGGAGGGGGCCTCGCCGAAATCGAGCGTCGTCATGTTTGCAAACGGGTTATCCAACTGTTTCGTGGTCGGGCGTCGGCTGGAGTGATGACTATGGGCGCGCGTCTGCGTTTTCGTACCCGATTTGGCGATGCCGGGGCTTACGGGCCGGTCGGTCTGTGTCTTGGGAATTTCGGTTGAGGGACCATCGGGCACAGGGGGGGCTGCAGGCGGTGTTGGCGTGGGCATGGCCGGGGTGGGCGTGGATTCGGCCTGGTCGGGCTGCTGTTCCTGCTCCTTCTCGGGGCTGGAAGCCGAAGGCGCATCATGACTCTGCGATGGTTTTTCTTCACCGCCGGGTTTGTCTTCATGCGGCCCCGCCATGCCGCTGCGCGAGGGCGGGGCAAACATCATCTCGACTTGTGGCTGTTCGATTCCTTCCGGCAGGCCTCGCGCATGGCGGGCGCCTTCATAGATTAGCAGGCCCAGGATGATTGCGTGCGCAATGGCCGAAGCGATGAGGACCGTGACAACGCCCTGATCTTCCAGAATTTGAGGGCGAATAAGCGACGCACCAGCCGGTTTGAGATCGGGTTCAAGCCCGGTTTTCGGCTCGTAATGGGTCAGGGATGCGCGCGTGCCACGCATCGGGGGCAGGGCGCGCATCGACTTTGCCGTTGGTGCATAGAGCAACGGCTCGTTTCGTGCCCGTTTTCTATCCGGGCGCGGCATAGGGGCCGCACCGGATGAAGGGGGCGCCGGATCGACGGGTCGGGTGCGTTTCAGAAGAACACCTGCAAGAATCAGAACACACGCCGCCACGTGGCCGGGCAGGGAGCTCACCCTGGATCACGACACGATCTGGCATCTGGCGCTATCATGACATTGGACCCATGATCTTGCCAAGCGCGTGAACGTCTTGCCTGTTACATAAGAGGAAAAACCGGTGCTCGAAGACCCAGCTCTCTATGCCTGTCTCGGGCAGGATCCGGCTCTGGCGGAAGTCATGGCCCGCATTGGCCCCTGCCGCCTGCGGGGGGCTGATGGCAAGACACCCTATCAGGCCCTGATACGGGCCATCATTGGCCAGCAACTCCACGGTCGCGCGGCAGAGGCTATACTGGGACGCGTCTGTGCCCTTTCAGGTGGAGACATGCCCGAGCCGAGCTTTCTGCTTTCCCTGCCGGAAGAAACGCTCAGGGGCTGCGGTCTTTCTGCGGCCAAGTATCTCGCTTTGCGTGGCCTCGCGCAGGCACGTCTGGACGGCGTCGTGCCAGGTTCCACAGAAGCCGCCTTGCTGGACGACGAAACGCTGATCACCCGGCTGACTGCGCTCAGAGGGGTAGGGCGCTGGACCGTGGAGATGTTACTCATCTTTACACTGGGACGGCACGATGTGCTGCCTGTCGATGACTTTGCCGTACGGGCAGGATGGCAAAAACTGCGCGGCCTAGATTTGCCTCCGAAGCCGGCGCAATTGCGGGTTGAGGGCGCACGTTTCACGCCTTGGCGCTCTGCACTGGCATGGTATCTGTGGCGTCTCTCGGAGGAAGGAAAGTCGGTGCGGAATGTCCTGACCGGATGAAATGGGGGGCTGTCCCGGCTCATTGAGTCTTCCACCTGTCGAGATAAGGCCCGCGAGGAGAATTCCCCCTCGCCTTGAGGGTATCAGCGCCCTGAGAGGGCGGGTATCAGGGACAGGAGGAAATGGAGCCCCGGTGTGATGGCGGAAAGCGGGACGCGCTCATCAAGCCCATGGCTGAAGTTATCCGAGGCTTTCATGAATATCGGGCAGGCGCCATAACTCGGTATCCCACGCGCTCTGAACCACATGCTGTCGCTTGCCCCCGAACTCATGCTCGGAAAAACCGGCACGTCCGGATAAGCAGTCTGGGCGGCGCGGGTTACGGCGCTGGCAAAGGGCGTATTGAGCGGCGAGGGCTGTGTCTCGACCGTGCCAGCGCTCTGATCCTGAAGATGGACGGAGGGGTCCGCTATGATCTCGATCAGGTCGTGAATGATGTCGAGACGCGAATGACCGGGAAAGATGCGGCAATTGATGTTGGCATCGGCATGCTGGGGCAGCGCATTGAGCGCATGGCCACCGCGGATGGTTGTTGCAACACAGGTCGTGCCAATGCTTCCCACCAGAGAGGGCTCGGCGCGCAGGATCGATACAGCTTTGGCATTGTCAGGCGTTGCAGCAAAGACCCGCATGGCCGCAGCAAGGCGTGGTGACGAGAAACGCGCAGCATTCATGAAATAGCTGCGTGTCAGTGCATTGAGTTCCGGTCGGAAGGGGTGGGCCTGGATCTTGAGCAGGGCCGCTGCCAGAACGTCGATGGCGTTACGTGGGCGTGGCTCGGAGGAATGCCCGCCCGGGTCTGCTACGCTGAGATTGATATCAGCGTAAGTCTTCTCGGCACCGGACCATGTGTAGAAAAGGGGGCGGTTTGTCTCCTCATCCAGCACACCTCCCCCAACATCGAGGTTGAGAACCTCGGCGGCATTGGAGAACATACGGGCCAGGGTCTGGCCCGTTTTCATTTCCGTCTCTTCATCGCCCGACAACGCCAGGATGATCTCGCGATCCGGAACGAAGCCTTGCTGCCTGAGATGGATGAGCGCCGTAATTGCAAGGGCATTGCTCATCTTCATGTCGCTCGCCCCGCGACCATAAAGATAGCCATTCTCCGTGACGGGCTTGAACGGGTCATGCATCCAGTCAGAGGGATTGGCCGCAACGACGTCCATATGGCCTGAAATCACGAGCGGTTTGAGCGACGGGTCATGACCTTGCCAGCGCAAAACCAGATAGGCGGTGTCATCCTGTCGGGTAATGGTGATGGTGTCAGCGGCAAAGCCACCATTGATCAGGGCCGTGCGGTAGAGATCGGCCACGGCCGGGGTTTCATTATTGGCACCCGCAACGGAGCGAAACGCCATGGAGGCCTGGGCGAGATTGAGCGCCTGCAGGCCTTCACGCGTCAGGGCGGGAAGGGGCTCGGCCCGCGCATGCCCGGGCTGGGCATAGCCAGCCTGGAACAGCAGTAGCAACAGGGCAGCGCGTTTGATCATGGCGGGTCGAAACCTTGGTGCAAAAAGGCGAGTGGTCATATCGTATCGATGAAAGCGAGCATTTTCTCGGTGAACAGCTTGGGATTATCCGCGTGGAGCCAGTGCCCGGCATCGGGGATCGTTTCCAGACGATAATGAGGAAAGAGCCGCCTCATGACCGGTTCATGATCCTTGCAGATATAGGGCGAATGTTCGCCACGCAGAAAAAGCGTCGGCCCCTCATAAACATAGCCTTCGGGCATGTAAGGCCAGTTCTCGATGTTGGGCATCGAGTTGGTGATGTCCTGCAGGCCGATCTGCCAGCCCGGATCGCTGCCGAGGCGAACATTCTGGAGCATCAGGTCACGCACGCTCCGGTTGGGAATTTCCCGGGCGAGAAGCTGGTCGGCTTCCTGTCGGTCGAGATGGTCGGGAAAGTGGATATGCAGCATCGCCTCCGCCAGAGCGGCTTGCCCAAAGCCGGTGCGGGCCGGTGCCATATCGCCGATCAGCAGCCCTGCCACGAGCTCGGGATATTGCAGCGCCATGATCATGGCGAGCTTGCCGCCCATGGAATGGCCCACCAGTATGGCGGGCAGGGCTTCCTGCGCGCGCAGGGTTTCCACCACATCATCCACCATGGTCGGGTAGTCCATCGGCCCGTGAGGGCTCTCGCCATGATTGCGTAAATCGAGCGCAAGCGTGCGATGGGTACGCGCCACCTGGCGCTGGAGGAACCCCATATTGCGTGCGCGTCCGAACAGGCCATGCAGGAACACGACCGGCGGATGACCTGCGGGCTGGGCCGGGAGGCGCTCGATAACGTTCAGAAGCACGATGGGTGAGTCCTTATGAGCAGAGGGACGACGGGGGCCATTGCGTGAAGCGCTGCCCGATGGGGGCAGCAATGCGGCCAGTATGGGGCCTTGCAGGAGGAATGGAGCGGAAGTCTGGGGTTTTCTGTTGCCTGCGACAAGTCCGGACGACAATAAGGACAGCGCTTTCCTTCGGTCCTCAAAGTCATGTCAGGATCTCTCTTGGGTTCAGGGTTCCACAGAACTGCGCGGCGACAGGCTTTCAGGCGTATTCGCCACAGGGTGCATGTGCCCTACTATGCCCGCGCCCTCGTCCGATCCAATGAAATCTGGTTGACTGTCCTATCATCGTGTGTCGGAATTTTTGCTGGATTGAGTGTCTGGCTCATGACGCGGGCAACGCTGCTGGCCCACAGGCTGCTTTACGACCTGCATAATGATGGCAGACTTTCAGGGCTTGACCGTCTCGACCCTTGGCGCACCGTGCTCATGCCCTGCCTTGGCGGTCTTGCGC
>NZ_AYXS01000004.1:56745-56874 GCF_000505765.1 Asaia sp. SF2.1
TCGGCATGTTCGGGCTGATCGTCGCGCGGCGCTACCGCCATCGCCCCGTTGATCCGATCGAGGCCAATGCCCTTCACGGTGGGCGTATGTCGGTGCGTGACAGTGCCATCGTGGCGTTTCAGACCTTCA
>NZ_AYXS01000004.1:56936-58795 GCF_000505765.1 Asaia sp. SF2.1
TGTCCAATGGCTGTGGTGCCTCGCTCGGCCTAGAAGCCGGGTTCTCGCAGATTGCTGCGGCTCTGGGCTCACGATGTGGCGCTCTGTTCCGCGTGCGCCGCGCCGATATGCGTATCCTGGTGGGATGCGGTGCGGGGGGCGCTATTGGCGCGGCGTTCGATGCTCCCCTGGCAGGGGCCTTCTATGCCTTTGAGCTGGTGATCGGGACGTATTCCCTCGTCAATCTGGCCCCTGTCGCGATCGCCAGTATCAGCGCTGTCGGTGTTGTCCGCCTGCTTGGCGGGGTAACGGCGACGGTTACCATGCTGCCGCATGCTGCTCTGGGCATGCGTGACAGCCTGCCGGTCATGCTCCTTGGCGTCACATGCGGTCTTGCCGGCATTGCCGTCATGTATGGCGTGACATTTGCCGAGAATTTCTTCAGACGCCTCTCCCTGCCGGGCTGGGTCAGGCCCGGTCTTGGCGGATTGATGGTGGGTGGCCTCGCCCTTTACTCGCCATCCATCCTGTCTGCGGGCCACGCAGCAGTCCGTAAGGTGCTGGTCGAAGGGTTGCCAGTCTCGACACTCGTCATTTTGCTGGTGTTCAAGGCTGTTGCCTCGTCCATCTCGATCGGGAGCGGTTTTCGCGGCGGCCTGTTCTTCGCTTCGCTTTTTCTCGGCGTGTTGTCAGGGTCGATTTTCGGGCATGGGCTGACGGCGCTCTTCCCGGCGGCCTTGTCGGTCACAACCTGCGCCATTCTTGGCATGAGTGCCACGGCGGTGGCGATCATCGGTGTGCCGATGACCATGGCCTGCCTTATCCTTGAGATGACGGCGGATCTCTCTCTGGCAAGCGGTGTTCTGCTGGCCAGTGTGATGTCCCTGCTCACGGTGCGGCGTCTGTTTGGCTACTCATTTGCCACATGGCGCTTTCATCAGCGCGGCGAATCGATTCGCTCTGCCATCGATATCAGCTGGCTGCGTGAACTGACCGTGGGGCGGATGATGCGCCATGAGATGACATGTTTCACTCCCGACACCCTGCTTGGTCAGGCGCGGCAATGCTGTCCTCTTGGTGCAACGCCGCAGATCGTGTTGGTTGATGCATCCGGAACATATCGTGGGATCGTGCTTCTCTCCGAGGTCCATGCGCCCGATCACCCCGATGACAGGATGCTTGGCGATCTGGCCCTGCATCAGAATATGACGCTGCTGCCGGAGATGACCTGCCGGGAAGCAGCCGCATTTTTCGAGCAGGCCGAGGCCGATGCCCTTGTTGTGATCGCCGATCGTCTCTCGCGTCGTGTCGTGGGGCTGCTGAGCGAGAAATATGTGCTGCGTCGTTACGCAGAGGCACTGGACAGAACGAGACGTGAGCTGACAGGCGAGGTGAGGGGCCAGTAACGCAGTCATGACAGGGCCAAGAAATCATTGTCCTGCAGTTACGAGGCGTTGACACGACACGTCGACATGGGTAGCAGACGCGCACCAAGGACTCCCCGCACAGGGGAGAAAAGCGAGGTATGGAATCGTGGGCGCACAGGACGACCTGAACGTTTCCTCGCAGGCGGAGCAAGGCGCCGACAGCTTCAACAAGAGGCTGGCCGATGCAGAACTCCGGATGCGCGGCAAAAGCGGAAAGTCGGACTCGGTTTCCACAGGGGATGAAAGCAATGCCGATTATTCGGCATTCGGGCTGGCAATGCGGATCGGGACCGAAATGGTCGCGGCGCTGGTTGTCGGTGTGGTTGTGGGATACGGGCTTGATCGCCTGTGTGGCACCAGACCGCTCTTCCTGATCCTGTTCTCGCTCATCGGCGGTGCAGCAGGAATGCTGAATGTCTGGCGTGCGGTGAAAAACGCCAACGTCTGACGGGG
>NZ_AYXS01000004.1:58875-63984 GCF_000505765.1 Asaia sp. SF2.1
CTGCATCGTAAACGGGAGAGGCAGCTTGGCCGCCGGATCAACGATTGACGCGCTCGGCCAGTTCGAGCTTCATCCTGTTCTCGGGCAGATTGGCGAGGCGCTGCGCTTCAGTCAGTCTCCGGCTTTCATGCTGGTGGCTGTCGTCCTTGTTCTGGCCTTCCTGTATATCGGCATGCGCCCGGCGTCTGTTGTCCCGGGTCGTCTGCAGGCAGCAGCCGAACTGGGCTATGACTTCATCCATAACATGGCGACAGAGACGATCGGTAAGGAAGGCACGGCCTTCTTCCCGTTCGTGTTCGCGCTGTTCTTCTTCATTCTGGCCGGTAACTATCTTGGCCTGATCCCGTATTGCTTCACCTTTACCAGCCATATTGCCGTGACCGTGTCGCTGGCCCTGCTGGTTTTCGTGGTGTCTATTCTCGCTTCGCTGAAGCACCAGGGTTTCAAGTTCTTCGCGCATTTCCTGCCCGATGGCGCCCCTGTGTTCCTTGCGCCGCTTCTGGTGCCGATCGAGATCCTTTCTTTCCTTTCGCGACCTGTCAGCCTGTCGATCCGACTTTTCGCCAACATGATGGCTGGTCACGTTCTGCTCGAAGTTTTCGCTGGCTTCACCCTGATGCTGGCGGGTCTTGGGGCCTTCGGGTCGGTGCTGGCTGTGGCGCCTGTCGTCATCAATGTCGCACTGACGGCTCTGGAATTGCTGGTGGGCGTTCTGCAGGCTTATGTGTTCGCCATCCTCACCTGCATTTATCTGCGTGAGGCTGTGGCGCACTGAGTGCACGCCGCGACCCACGCTCAACTGTTGTTTCGTCGTAACCAAGGAACCTGACTCATGGACGTCTCTGCTGCTCGCGAAATTGGCGCCGGTATTGCTGTTATCGCTCTTGCCGGTGTCGGCATCGGCCTCGGCAACATCTTCTCGACGCTGGTGAGCTCGATCGCCCGCAACCCGGCTGCACGCCCGCACGTGTTCGGCCTCGGCATGCTCGGCTTCGCGCTGACGGAAGCCGTTGCGCTTTTCGCTCTCCTCATCGCCTTCCTGATCCTCTTCGTCTGATCCAGAGGCAGGGGTAACAGTCATGCGCCTTCCGTCTCGAAACCTCGCTGCCACGCTTGCCGTCGTGCTTGCGCTCGGCACTGTGCCGGGACGGGCCTGGGCCGTTGGCATGCCGCAGCTTGACTTCTCCAACCCCCTGCTCATCGGGCAGGTGGTCTGGGGCGCTGTCATTTTCGCGGTCTTTTACGTCATTCTGAGCCGCTCGGCCCTGCCGCGCATCGAAGGGGTTCTGACCCATCGACGCAACCGGATCGAGGGCGATCTCGATATTGCCCGCCGTGCCCGTGACGACGCTGACCGCGCCGTTGACGAACTGCGTCGCGCCCGCCACGATGCGGGTGCACAGGCTCAGGCCAATATCGACCGGGTCGTTCACGAAGCCCGTATGGCTGCCGAGGCACAGACCCACGAAATGAACCATCGGCTCCATGCCGATATTGTCGAAGCTGAAAAGCGCATTGCTTCTGCCCGTGCCGAAGCGCTTGCCAGCCTGCCGACAGTCGCTACCGAAACGGCCCAGAGCCTGATCGAAAAGCTGCTGCGCCCCGCAGGTCTGGAAAATGCGGTTTCCCGGGCTCAGGTGCAGGACGCGGTCCAGGCCGGGCTTGCGGCTAGCAAGGGCTGAGGAGAATACGCGATGTTTCATGATCAGCGTTTCTATGTCGCTATTTCCTTCGTCCTGTTCTTCCTGTTCTTCGGACGCAAGCTCTGGGCGGCCATTGCAGCTGTTCTCGATGCGCGTGCCGACCAGGTGCGCAGCAATCTGGACGAGGCAAGCCGCCTGCGCCGTGAGGCCGAGAAGATGCTTGAGGATGCCACGCGTGAGCGTGAGCAGGCTCTGGCCGAATCCCGTGCCCTGATCGAGCGTTCGCGCGCCGAGGCGGCCAGCATTGCCGAAAACGCCCGTCGCGAGGCAGAAGCCGTGGCAGCCCGCCGCGAGCAGATAGCCCGTGACCGCATTGCGGCTTCCGAGCGCGCAGCCATCCGCGAAGTGCGTGAAATGGCAGCCGATGCAGCCATCCAGGCGACACGCAGCCTGCTGACACAGCATCTTACTGCCGAGCAGGCAGGCGCTTCAGCGCTGCTTGACCGTGGCATCAGTGATCTGCCACAGGCTTTGAAGGCTTCCAACGAAGCCGGATCGCGCAACCAGAACGCGGCCTGATCATCTGTCCGGGCTTCATGGCCCGGACAATTCATAGGCGGTTTCTGCCATGACCATTCGTCTCTCTATCGTTATCGCCGTTCTGAATGAGGCCGAGAATATCCGCCCCGTTTGCGAGGAACTCGCGAATGTGTTCGAGAACGCGCGGGATATCGAAATAATCTTCGTTGATGATGGCAGCCGCGATGCGACGGTGCCCCAACTCCTCTCTGCCCGTGAAAGCCTCCTTCCTGCCCTGCGCCTGCTGAGCCATGATCGGCGCCGGGGCAAGTCTGCGGCATTACGTACCGGCATCGAGGCAGCCAAGGGGCGCTGGATTGCCACGCTGGATGGCGACGGTCAGGATGATCCCGCGGTCATCATTGACATGCTCAAGCGCGCTGAAGCCTTTACCGAGGGCGAACCTCTGGTTGTGGGCGTTCGCCTCAAGCGCAATGACCGTCTTTCACGCGTGATCGCCACGCGATTGGCCAACGGACTGCGCCGTCGCCTGCTCAATGATGGCTGCCCCGATACGGGCGCCCCCATGAAGCTGTTCGCCCGTGATACCTTCCTGCGTATCCCTCAGTTCGAGGGTGTGCATCGCTTTCTGCCTGCACTTCTCGGGTGCTACGGGGCAAAGCTGATCTGCGTCGAGACCCGTCACCGGGCGCGTCTGCACGGCCAGTCCAAATATACCAATCTCAATCGCGCGCTCGTCGGCATCCGTGATCTTCTGGGTGTCATGTGGCTGCTCAATCGCACGAGACTGCCGGGCCGCGTAACCGAACGCTGAGGGCTCTCATGACTCTGACCTGGCGCCATTACCTTGGCGTAGCGCTGCTGACGCTGGCAATTTTCCTGCCTGGGCGCATGAGCCTCGTGCCGCTCGATCGCGATGAGCCGCGCTATATGGAAGCGTCGGCGCAGATGCTCGAGAGCGGCAATTTCATCGATGTCCGTTTTCTCGATCAGCCACGCTATCTGCAGCCCGCTGGGATTTACTGGCTGGAGGCGACGGCGCAGAAAATCTTCGGCGGTCCTCATGACCGTCATGTTGCTTGGCCCTATCGAATCCCGAGTCTGATCGCCGCCGTATCGGCAGTGACTTTGACAGCCTATCTGGGTGCGCTGCTCTTCGGCGGGATGACGGGCCTTGTGGCCGCGGCCCTGTTGGCGGTCTCGACGTTGCTGACGGCCGAAGGGCGGATGGCGACCATCGACACTGTCTTGCTGCTCGATATCCTGCTGGTCGAGACGGCCTTGCTGCGCGCTTATCTCGATGCCCAGCGCAATCGCGAAACGCCGGTCACCATCGCGCTTCTGTATTGGGGCGCGCTGGGTTGTGGACTCATGCTTAAGGGGCCGGTCGTTCTCATTCCAGGGCTTGCCACACCGCTCGCCCTGCGCCTGATCGAAAAGCAGGCAAGCTGGTTCCGGCGTTTGCGCCCTTCATGGGGCTGGCTGGTCACTCTGGCTGTCGTGCTGCCCTGGTGCATCGCGATTGGCGTGGTCAGCCACGGTGCCTTCTTCTCACGCGCAGTCGGAACCAATTTCCTTGGCAAGATCGGACACGGGCAGCAGGCACACGGTTTGCCGCCGGGCTTTCATGCCGTGGTGTTCCTGCTTGCCTTCTGGCCTGGATCGCTCTTTCTGGTGCTGGGTCTGCCTGCCATCTGGGCGCGTCACCGCGAACCAGTCGTGCGCTTCCTGCTGTGCTGGATTGTCCCCCATTGGCTGGTTTTCGAGGCAATCGCGACCAAGCTGCCGCACTATGTTCTGCCCACCTACCCCGCAATTGCCATTCTGGTAGCGGCCACGCTAGTCAGGTGGCCGCTGCGTCGACCCTCTGCCTTGTGGGCACGGGGGCTGATGGGGGTCTATGGACTGCTCTGGGGCGCACTGGCTCTGGTCTTTGCCGTGGCTGGACTCGCCTTGCTATGGCAGAGCGAACATCGCTTCGATATTGGAGCGTCGATTGCCGTGGCAGGCGCTCTGCCCCTGGTGGTTTACGGGTTCTGGCTTCTGTGGAAAGCGCGACGCCTCCAGGCAGCCTGGGTCATGATCAGCGCGGCTGTTGTGATCCATGCCGGCATCTTCCTGACGGTCATACCCAATCTTGGCCTATTGCAGCTCGCGCCCCGCGCTGCGGCGCTTTACGAGGATTACAAGCCTTGTGAGGAGAGCACGCTCGTCTCGGTATCCTATTCGGAGCCCAGCCTGGCGTTTCTGGCCGGATCGAACACGAAGCTGCTAGGTGTGCCCGATGCCGCACGGTATCTCACAGCTAATATGGCGTGTTCTCTGGTGCTGGTCGATCGCAAGGACGAGGCAGCGCTTCGCTCAGCGCTGGATGGGCAGGGCGTTGCCCTGACGGAATATGGCCGCGTGACCGGGCTCAATTATTCCAATGGTCATAAGCTGGATCTGGGATTGTTTGCGCCAGCCCGTCGTTGAGGGCGCGGAGCAAGCAACAATGATGAATTTCTTGAAGCCGGGATAACGCCCAAACGGGTTATTAATCTCTTCTTCAAGTATTCATGCGTACGTATAAAGTTAAATCAGGCCGTACGATCGGCTGCGATCGTGGCAACCAGCAGAGCGCCAATAACGGGAATGAAAGAAACCATTGTCAGGGCACTCAGAGCGCTGAGCGGATGCGAGACGAGGTTGAGGATTTCAACGGTGAACATGAGCTATTCCTAAGGTATCTGGTGTGTGGCGCGGTAAGAGCGCCCAAAACCAGTCCGAAGCAATCGCTCAAAACGCGCTCCAGCAATGCAATAAACGCATGGAACGAGTTGGTTTTCTATTTGGATTTTACCTACGGGTATTTGGCGAAATAAAATATCTCGCCAAGGTGTCCCGAGGCCTATCTTGTTGCTTTGATGGTGGTTACGGGCTTGGG
>NZ_AYXS01000004.1:64061-64232 GCF_000505765.1 Asaia sp. SF2.1
TAGGGCTCCATCTCTTTTCAGGCCATGCCAGGCTAGAAGTGTATCCACCAGAAAAGACGACAGCGCGCCGACCGTACAGAACAGCGCACCACCGAACAGGAAGATCAGCCAAGCCACAGTCTGGCTGTTATGCAGGCTGCCCAGAAACAGGGCCAATGCCGCGCCGCAGGT
>NZ_AYXS01000004.1:64321-67323 GCF_000505765.1 Asaia sp. SF2.1
GGAGGCCCCGCCAACGCCGCCCAGCATGATGGCACAATCCAGTGCAAAGACCCGCCGACGCAGCCGATTCTGGTGCCGCTTCAGCCGTGCTGTCTCATCCGGATCATCCTCATGGTCGTCCTGCAGGCGATGGGCGACTTCCTCTACATGGTCTGAAACCCGCGCCAGACGCGTATTGAACAGGGTCAGCAGCGAGGCAACACCTGACAGCATGAAAACAGGTGTCAGAGCGACCTGAATGACATGGGCAACACTGTCGATGGGTTCGGGGGCCAGAAGGGCGTTGAGGCCAACGGGGTCGAGCGCCATGAAAATGGTATCCTGAAGTGAAGGCGTGAAAGCGGGACTGTATGGGAGCCAGCAGGTTTTACAGGGCTAGCAAAACTCTGCAACATGACAGCGCAAGGGGTGGCTGGTTTTGCTCCCGGTGCCGCGTCATGCGGTCTGCCCCGAGGGGGCACGGCATTGGCGGGGCAGGAGCAAGGGCCGGTCGCAGAATGAAGTCAGATATAGCGGCAAGCAGGGGCATCGTGCCCTGAAGTTGGTCTTTTGGTGCGCCTCTCTGGCGCACCGCTACAGCTATGTTAAAACCTGATCCGCTCAGGCTCGGCAGATGCAGGGCAAGGCGTATCATGTGTCAGGTTTTCCGGTGAAAGATCTCGGTTTGGCTTTTATTCCCGATGTCAGGCGTGCGGCCTGTCTGTTGGTTGCCTCGGCGCTGACCTGCCTCATTCGTCCGTCGACAGGTCATGCAGAGACAGTGTCCTTTGCAAGGCTGACCTGGACCGAAATCCAGTCTCGCATCCAGTCCGGTACAGACACAATTATCGTACCCGTAGGGGGAACCGAGCAAAGCGGCCCCTATATTGCCGTCGGCAAGCACAATGTGCGGGCCGAATTACAGGCGGAACGCATCGCCGCCCGGCTGGGCCATACGCTTGTTGCGCCGGTCATTGCCTATGTTCCTGAGGGCGGAACCTCGCCCCGCACCTCTCATATGCGTTTTGCCGGGACGATCTCGATCCCGCCTGCTGTGTTTGAGGGGCTGATCATGGGGGCCGGGGACAGCTTTCATGTTCAGGGTTTCAGGCGTGTCGTGTTTATTGCCGACCACGGCGGGTATTTGTCCTATCTCAAGGCGGCGGTGGACAAGCTGAACAATAAGTGGCGTGGTCAGGGCGAGGCCATCTACCTCGCAGCCTATTATGACAGTATCGGTACACGCTATGCCGAGATCCTGCGGCAAAAGGGATATGGCAAGGATTTGGGCAAACATGCGGATCTGAGCGATACGGCGCTCATGCTTGCTATCGATCCGACGATGGTGCGTGAGCAGGCGTTGCACAGTGCTGCCCTGCCTGACAGTGCACAGGGCGTTTATGGAGGCGACCCGCGCCCAGCGACTGTGGCGCTGGGGCAGATCGGAACAGCGATTCAGGTTCAGGCGGCGCTCGATGCCCTCGGCGCGTCACGCTAGGCAGAACCGTTATCAAGGAGCATCTATGAAGTTTTCACATCACGCGTTCATCGTCTCGCTGGTTGGCCTGTCATTGGCCACCGCTCAGGCGACACGTGCGCAGGAAACCCCTGCAGCTCCGGCACAGGCGGCATCCGCACCGGCTACAGCATCATCGGCGGCTTCGGGGGCAACTTCACAAGCCCCGGCTTCTGCCGCCACAACGCCGTCTGCCGCGCCTTCATCCAGCGCTACCCCGGCCAGCACAACGCCCGCCAGCACAGCGCCAGTCGCCCCCGTCGTTCAGGTAACGCCCCCGGCCGCAACGAGCGCGGCCACCCCGGTTGCCGGTGCTGTGCAGACCATTCCCGGCATGCCTGCGGTCATTGACCCCAAAAACATCTATAGCGAGACGATTTCGGGCAAGATCTCGCCGGCCATCAAGGATGATCTGGCGCGGGTTTATGTGCCCAATCTGCGTGGCAACAGCGTGTCGGTCATCGATCCCGCAACGTTCAAGGTGGTCGACACCTTTAAGGTGGGTCGCAGTCCGCAGCATGTGGTGCCCAGCTGGGATCTGCGGACATTGTGGGTCACCAATAACGCCGAAGGCAGCAATGATGGCAGCCTGACTCCGATCGACCCGCGCACGGGCAAGCCGGGCCCTGCTGTCACGGTGGACGACCCCTACAACATGTATTTCACCCCGGATGGTAAATACGCCATAGTGGTGGCTGAAGCGCATGAGCGTCTGGATTTCCGTGACCCGCATACCATGGCCCTTATCGGCTCGGTTGAGGCGCCGCAGTGCAAGGGCATCAACCATGCCGATTTCTCGATCGATGGCCGTTATGCCATTTTCACCTGTGAATTCGGTGGCTATCTGGCCAAGATCGATACGGTCAACCGTAGCCTGATCGGGTATCTCAAGCTGTCGAAGGGCGGGATGCCGCAGGATATCCTGACTGCCCCGGACGGCCATAAATTCTATATTGCCGATATGCATGCCGATGGTGTGTTCGTGGTCGATGGTGACAGCTTCAAGGAAACCGGCTTCATCCCGACTGGCCCCGGTACGCATGGCGAATACCCCAGCCGTGACGGCAAGTTCATGTATGTGGCCAATCGCGGTTCACACCGGATTCATGGCCCGCGTCACAGCCCTGGCAGCGTGTCAGTGATCGATTTCGCGACAGACAAGGTCGTCAAGACCTGGCCGATTCCCGGCGGTGGCAGCCCGGATATGGGCAATGTCAGCGCCGATGGAAAGCTCCTCTGGCTTTCTGGCCGTTTCGATGATGTGGCCTATGCCATCAACACCGAGACCGGCGATGTAAAGAAGATCCCCGTAGGGGCTGAACCGCATGGTCTGACCGTCTGGCCGCAGCCGGGCCGCTACAGCGTCGGTCACACCGGTATCCTGCGTTAAGTTTGTGCCATCCGGGCGGCTTCAGGTCATGCCGCCCGGAATGGAAGGCCTGTCATTCTCCGACGGGTTATACGACGCCAACCTTCCTTGTACCCGAACACCGTGGATAAACGATCA
>NZ_AYXS01000004.1:67383-67532 GCF_000505765.1 Asaia sp. SF2.1
ATCGTCCTATGGTAGCCCTTCGGCTCCGCCCAAGGCCATCTGTTCGAGGCAGGGTACGCTCTCACGTCACTTCCCGGCAGACGAGACAGCCGGGGGCGGGCCACAGGGATGTGACTGGACCCGGTCGGGCGATCGGGCCTTGCTTACGC
>NZ_AYXS01000004.1:67598-71301 GCF_000505765.1 Asaia sp. SF2.1
AATTGTAACGATACGACCTCAGGAGTCCGACCCGATGCTGATTTCCGCCCCGACGGATTATCGCAAGGCTGCCAGACGCAAATTGCCGCCTTTCCTGTTCCACTACATCGATGGGGGGGCCTATGCAGAATATACGATGCGTCGGAACCAGGCGGATCTCTCCCATGTCGCCCTGAGGCAACGCGTGCTGCGCAATGTCTCGGGTCTGGACACATCGGTCTCGCTGCTGGGGCAGAAATTTGCCATTCCCGCGGCCCTGGCGCCGGTCGGTCTGACAGGTATGTATGCGCGTCGCGGCGAGGTTCAGGCCGCCAGGGCAGCGGCGCGCAAGGGCATACCCTTCACGCTTTCCACGGTTTCTGTCTGCCCGATCGAAGAGGTGCAGAGCCAGAGCCCGGCCCCGATCTGGTTCCAGCTTTATGTGCTCAAGGACCGAGGCTTCATGCGCAATGTGCTGGAGCGCGCGCGTGACGCCGGGGTGACAACGCTGGTCTTCACGGTCGATATGCCGACACCGGGGGCACGATACCGCGATGTGCATTCGGGTATGTCCGGTCCCTATGCCGCAGCACGGCGCATTGCCCAGGCCGTGCTCCACCCTGAATGGGCTTGGAATGTCGGGGTCAGAGGCAAGCCTCATGATCTCGGCAATATATCGGCCTATCGTGGCAATCCGACAGGTCTCGAGGATTACATCGGCTGGCTGGCGCAGAACTTCGACCCGTCGATCAGCTGGAAGGATCTGGAATGGATCCGGACTTTCTGGAAAGGCCCGATGCTCATCAAGGGCATTCTCGACCCTGAGGATGCCCGTGACGCCGTGCGTTTTGGCGCAGACGGCATTGTGGTGTCCAACCATGGCGGCCGACAGCTCGATGGTGTCCTCTCAAGCTGTCGCGCCCTCTCGCCAATCGCCGATGCCGTGAAGGGTGAACTGGCTATTCTGGCTGATTCCGGTGTGCGTTCGGGGCTTGATATCGCCCGCATGGTCGCACTTGGCGCCGATGCCGTTTTGCTCGGACGCGCCTTTGTATATGCCCTTGCCGCAGACGGTCAGCGTGGTGTGGAGAAGCTGCTCGACCTGATGGAAAAGGAGTTGCGTGTGGCCATGACCCTTACCGGCGCCCGTTCCATCGATCAGATCACATCGGAAAGCCTTGTCAGGGCCCTTGGCTGATCTGTCTGCTCCTCCTGATTTTCTCATGAGCGCTCGGCAGGGAAAAGTGGAACCGGTGAGACTCTTCTCAGAGCGGTATCTGGAACTGGACCCAGTATCGGTCGCCGCGCGTGCTGTTCTGTACGCCCATCTCGTGCTGCCATTTGAGGGCGACGGCATAGGGTGGTTTGAAAAACCAGATCAGTTGTGGGCCCAGGCCATATTTGGCCAAGCGGTTGCCATCGCCGACACGCCGCCCGTTCTGCACGTCATTGGTGAATTGCGACGTCACGAAGCCGTTCAGTCCGAGGCGGAGCTGGGGCAGGGCGGGGGTGAGCATGTAATTTGCCCCGAAGTCGATATTGATCACATTGCCTGATTTGTAATCGGTGGCCCCGTTCTTGGCGTTTATCTGCAATTCACCCTCGGCTGAGACATCGAAGCGTTTTGTGGGCATCCAGGTCAGGGCGGCCTCCTGATTGAAGCCAAAGACATGGGTTGATTCACTGACGACATCGGTCTTGCTGAAGGAGCCAATGGGCAGAAATGCACCTTCACCGAGATAGATATGCAGCTTGGGTGTGTGCCATGAGAGATAGAGCGGCGCGAGATAGAGCCAGTTGGCGCCGAAAGCCGTGCCGCCCTGTCCCCCCGCGCGCAGTGTCAGGCTGTTGATCGCTAGAATAGCGCTGCTCGAGATCGTGGCGCCCAGAAACTCGCCGTGCCAGCTATGGAACAGTCGGGCAGCATTGGCGATGGCGGTTGCCCTGAAGCCTGGCACAGCAGACTTCCGACTTGTGCTCGAATAGGCGCCGTTCGGATTGACCACAAAGTAATCCTGCCACAGCGTCTGGCCGGGCGCTGGTGTCAGGGCTGGGTAGATTGTCTGCACGCCCGAGGCCCAGTTGGTCTGGCCGCCTTCTGTCGCAACCGCTTGCGTCACGATGCCGGGACTGAAGGCGCTAATAGAGAACGCCCCAATGGCAAGCGTTCCGATGGAGAATGTCCTTCGGGCAAACGCCTTGAGGCAGAGCGTGAGGACCACGCCGGTTTTCAGGATCTGTTTCATCTCGCCCCCGCTTGAAATCGAGCGGGAATGTCAGCATGCCGGGCGCAGGCAACTCTTGTCTGCAAGAGAGCTTTCTCTTGTCCGGAGGCTCCGGATTGTTCCAAAGCGGAACAATAACGATACCGGAACATTTTGTGTCGTGTTAACCGGTGGGTTACGCTGTCAGATGACAGCATTGACGGAGGCAGAATGACATGCCGCTGGTATTGCAGAGCTATGATATTGCCGGTCTGCCGCCTCGGGCGGGGGGCGAGTTCTGGCACGATATCGTCTGCCGGTCTTTTGTGCCGCTCGAGTGCAAGCCGGAGCAGGCCGGGTTTCAGGGGGCCGTCACCCGTCTGGCGCTCGACAACTGCAGTGTCTCGACCGTGCGTTCCAGCGCACAGTCGGTATCGCGCACGCGCCGCCTGATCAGCGCATCAGAGGAGACCTATTATCTGTTGAGCCTCGGCGTCAGTGGCAGGGGGCAGGTATTGCAGGATGGCCGTGAGGCCATTGTCCTGCCGGGCACATTTGCGCTCTATCATACGAACCGCCCCTATACGCTGCGTTTCGACCGGGATTTCGAGCAGATTGTCTTCATGCTTCCCACCGATGCCCTGAATGCGCGCTTCGGTCACGCCGAGTATCTTACCGCGACCCTGATCGACGCTTCCAACCCGCTGGCAGATCTGACCCGTCATTTCCTGACGGGGTTAATGGCCACCACGCGGCCTATGCCTGACATGCTCGTGTCCAGGCTCACCGCCCAGGCCGCCGAACTGGTGGCGACCATGCTGATCGCCTCGGGTAATCGCTCAGGGGCGCCCACATCGCATCGCATGGCCATGGGACTGCAGATACGCAATGCCATCGAGATGCGCCTGCGTGACCCGGATCTCGGACGAAGGATGCTTGCCGAACAGTTTCGTATTTCCACGCGCTATCTCGATGACCTCTTTGCCGATGAGGGCATGGGGGTGGCAGAATATATCATGAAGCGTCGTCTCGAATGGGCGCGTGATGCGCTCTCTGACCCGAGCCGTGACCGGTACCAGATTGGCGAGATCGCGCGTATGAGCGGTTTCGTCAGTCAGGCCCATTTCAGTCGGGTCTTTTCTGCGGCTCATGGCTGTGCGCCGCGTGACTATCGCAATAACCGCCAGAACAGGCTCGCCTTGCCCATCTGAGGGTTCTGCGAGGGCGAAAAGAGGCAGGCATGTTTTGCTTCCCTCCCAGACAAGACAGAAATTCGTTCCGACCTAAGATCGATCTCGTTCCGGGCTTTTCCCGCCCGATCAGACATCAACGGATGGAGCAGGCAAGTGAGTCTCAAGCACCCCCGATACAAGGTCGCTGTCGTGCAGGCAGCCCCGGTCTTCCTTGATCTCGATGCCACCATCGACAAGACGATCGCCCTGATCAAGGAGGCCGCCGCCTCTGGCGCCGCGCTGATCGCTTTTCCCGAAACCTTCATTCCCGGCTATCCGTGGCATATC
>NZ_AYXS01000004.1:71424-75544 GCF_000505765.1 Asaia sp. SF2.1
TCGCCTATGACAGCCCCGAGGCCGACCGTCTGCGGAAGGCCGTCAGAGAGGCAGGCATTACGGCTGTGCTGGGGCTGTCGGAGCGTTTTGAAGGCTCGCTTTATATCGCCCAGTGGATTCTCGGGCCGGACGGCGAAACCATTGCCACCCGTCGCAAGCTGCGCGTGACCCATGTGGAGCGCACGGTCTATGGCGAAGGCGATGGCAGCGATCTTGCCGTTCACGACATCCCGGGGCTGGGGCGTGTCGGGGCGCTCTGCTGCTGGGAGCATATCCAGCCTCTCACGAAATACGCGATGTATGCCCAGAATGAGCAGGTCCATGTCGGCGCATGGCCAAGTTTTTCGCTCTATGAGCCTTTTGCATATGCCCTGAGTGCCGAGGTCAATAATGCTGCTTCGCGCGTTTATGCCGTTGAGGGCGGATGTTTCGTGCTCGCACCCTGTGCTGTCGTTTCCGAGGCGATGCTCGATGAATTATGCGATACGCCCGCCAAGCGCGAGCTTTTGCGCGCAGGTGGGGCGGCAGCGCGTATCTATGGGCCGGATGGCCGTGAACTGGTAGCCCCACTCGCCCCGGATGAAGAGGGGCTGCTCTATGCAGATATCGATCTTTCGGCCATTCCCGTGGCGAAGGCCTCGGCCGATCCCGTCGGACATTACTCCCGCCCGGATGTGACACGCCTTCTCTTCAATCCAGCCAGAGCGCGACGTGTCGAATATGTCATGCCGGGGGAGACCAGTCCGGTCGATACGGCGTCGCTTGCCTTTCCGCTTGCCAGCGAGGGTTGAGCATGGAAAGCGCTATTGCCCCGCATCTCCGTTGTCCGCGTTTGCGGGAGCGACGGATCACGGATGATTTTCAGCCGCCTTTTCCTGCCTGGACGGCCCGTGGCGATCACGCTGCGCATGAGCGCGTCATGGGTTATTTCGGTGTGCAATGGCGCGTTGAGCCGGGTGGTAGCTCAGAAGCTGTCGGTATTCCGATAACAGGACCGGCGGCGCAGGCTTTCAATGGTCTGAGGCGCCGTCTTGCTGGGGAAGGAGGAGCCTGCAACATCGAGAGCGCCAGTTTCGTCGATCTGGCAGGCTTCCATAATGCCGTGGTGATCGGTTACTGGCCGAGCGTGCAGGCGCACGACGCATGGTGGCGGCGCAATACCGGGTGGTGGTGTCAGGACGCGCAGGGTGGCAGCACCGTCGGCATGTTTCGTGAGATCTACTTTCCGCGCAATACGCATCTCGAAACGCTCTTCAGTGCATCAGACCGCCTTGAGGGCATTGGGGTCATGCTGGGAAACCGGAGCAATGATACCATTCAGGAGCATGGGTATTGGGGTGGTATGCGCGACCGTCTGCCAGCCAGCCAGACAGAGGCACTTGCCGCCCAGGGCGCGCGCCGTCTGGTTGATATCGGACCGGGCCGGCGCATGGTGCTCAGTCATGAGGGGGTCGCTCTCATACGATCCGGACAGGACTGGTCAGATGTCATGGGTGAGGAACTTGCTCTCTATCACGACAGCATCGAGCCGACATTGCGTGCGGGTATGGCGTTCCTGCGTGATGAAGGGCTGGCAATTGGCTGTTACTTCAATCGCTACATGCGTGTCAGCGACAAGGAGGGGGGCAAGCCCTGTCGCAGCTTCGGCATGAGCGCCTGGCGCGATCTTGCGGCTCTGGAGCACTGGGCAGAGCATCATCCAACGCACAAGGCGATTTTTGGCGATTTTCTGCAGGTTGTGCAGGCGCTTGAGGGTCGACTGGCGTTACGTCTCTATCATGAAGTGGCTGTGCTTCAATCGGACGCCCAGATACTCGACTATCTGGGCTGTCATGATCAGACGGGCATGATGAACGGCCTCGCGTGAAAAGCGAGGCTATGAGCGCAGAGCAGATCAGGACGCCGGGAAGGTTTCGTCCACCATTTTCTCGCTCAGTGTCCAGAGTGCCTCGGCACGTTCGGGATCGACCGCATAGGCACGTACGCCGGGAATGGTGATTCCAAGCGGTTGGTCATCGGGTACAATCGCACTGATGCTGCAATCCTCGCCATATCGACCACCAATCTCCGACGGCGTCGCAACGGTCGCGGCCCAGACAGCGCTGGCAGCCCCCTGAGGAATGGTCTTGAAGCGAAAAGGCGGCCTGCCTGCCTCGGCTTCCTGCTGGTTGATGCCCTCTATCATGGCTTCAATCGCCCCTTCGGGCATATGGCGCACTAGCTCGGTGGCGATTCCGCCCGGATGCATGGCTACGGCCCGTATGCCGCGTGCCTTGTGTCGGGCATCCAGCGCGACCGCGAACAGGATATTGGCTGTCTTGGATCGTCCGTAAGCGCCAAAGGGCGTATAGTCTGTCGCCAGGAATCCCGGATCCTCTAGGTCGACATCGCTGTAGCGGTGCCCGGCAGAAGAAAGCATGACCACGCGTCCACCGGGCCTGACCAGCGGGATCAGTCGGTTTACCAGGACGAAATGACCCAGATGGTTCGTGCCAAACTGGGTTTCAAAACCGTCCTTCGTCACACCCTGCGGTGTGGCCATGACGCCAGCATTGGCAATGATCGCATCGAATGTCATGCCCCGTGCCAGCAATCGTTCGGCGCAGTCACGGACACTTGCCAGATCATCGAGCGCAAGCTCTTCGATCTGTAGGCGTGTCGGGTCGATGCTGGCAGTCGCCCTTGCTGCCTTGGCCAGATCACGGGCCGTGCCGATAACCTCGGCACCATGAGCCACCAGGGCGCGGGCAGTCTCGACCCCGAGACCGGCAGAAACACCGGTGACGAGATAGCGTTTCCCGGCCAGGGAGAGACCGCCAAGCACATCATCGGTGGTGGACTGCGCATTGAACTTGGTGTCCGGCGTCGTCGCCGGTGTAGCGGAGAAGGAAGTAAGAGCAGACATGAACAGCCTCGCAGGGCATAAGGCGCGCACATCTTGCCGGCCGACAGGACACGCGCTAAACGGAAGTATACTCCGCTTTACATATACGGAACCAAATTCCGTTTAACAAGGGGGACAATGATCATGGGCGAGACGCCCCGCCAGAGGCGCCCCCGTGCCGACGGGCAGCGGAGCCGTCAGGCATTGATGGCCGTTGCACGCCAAGCCTTCGTGACGGGTGAGACCGATATACGCATGGACGAAATCGCAGCCCGTGCGGGTGTGGGTGTCGGCACGCTCTATCGTCACTTTGCCGATCGTTCTGCCTTGATCGAAGCTGTTTATGCAGACGAGCGTGACCAGTTGCTCAGTGCAGCCGATACGCTTCGTGCTGCTCATCCCCCGCTTGAGGCCTTGCGGGCATGGATGCGGCTTTTTGTCGGTTATGCCGCCACGAAGCAGGCCATGACGCCCGTCTTCAATACGCTCTCCGGTGGTTCATCAGCACTTTACGCCCGCACGGGCGGTCCCATTGTCGAAACCATGCAGAAACTCGCTGCCGCCTGTGTCGCGCAGGGGGATTTGCGCGATGATGTGGATCCGATGGATATGCTACGCGCGGTTTATGGTGTCTGCACGATTGCAGGCGACCGTCCGGAACAGGCCGTCCAGTTCATCGATATCATCCTGAGCGGTGCCAGACCGGACGCAACCAAGCCGAAGCTCTCCTGAGAGGCGAGTAAAGCTGTCCGGCTGGGTGCAAGCCTATTTCATCGGAAAACCGAGGACCTTGAGAGAGGCAAGCAGCGTGTCGCGGCCATGCAGGCCTTCACGTGAAACGATGCGTTTGACCATGGCCTCGGACCAGAGGCGAGGCGGCAGTGACTGTTCCTGCTGGAAGGCGTTGTCAGCCGCATCGAAGCTGGCGATGGCTTCAGCTTCCAGCGTGGTGTCGTAACGGTCTCGATGCAGCACGGCGCGTTGGGGCAGCCGCGGTTTGATGCTGGCGGGGCGTGTCTCATCCTCATAGCCCACGCACAGGCCAAAAAGTCCGACGCAGCCCTTTGGCAGGTCGAGCTCCTTTGCGACCTCAAGCGGATGATTGCGCAGCCCACCGATATAGACAGTTCCAAGACCCGCCGCTTCGAGGGCGGCCACGGCATTCTGCGCGGCCAGAGCTGCGTCGATGGCCGCTATAAGGAAGGATTCTGTATAGTCGAGCGCCTCGGCAGGCTG
>NZ_AYXS01000004.1:75622-75769 GCF_000505765.1 Asaia sp. SF2.1
GCCTGCCTGTGTGGCGAGGCGTTCTAGACGTGAGATGTCCGCCAGCCAGACGAGAAAAAGCGGCGCTGCGGCGACATGAGCCTGGTTGCCGCAGAGTCGGGCGAAAACCTCGCGTCGCTCAGGCGACTCAATGGCGATAACGCTCCA
>NZ_AYXS01000004.1:75826-84318 GCF_000505765.1 Asaia sp. SF2.1
GCATTGAAGGTTGCTCGACGTTGCGGCGGACTGGGCGGCCGCAATGGCGGCTTCCAGTGTGCCCTCTGGCAGGGCATCAGGCCGATAGGCTCTGACCGAGCGATGGGAGAGAAGGCTGTCGAGAACAGCGCTCTGGCAGATGGGGGCCGCGTTTTGCGACGTCTCGAGTGATGCGGGGAGGGGCGAGCGGTAACGCTGCTGCCAGAGCGAGGAGAGGCGATCTGTCATGACGAGGCTCCATCAGAACGGGGCCTGCCATGACCGCCAGGACGTATCGGGGGGACAAGGCGTCCCCCACGGGTCATACGCGTCGGCTGTCTGGCCTTGGGCTGGCCCTCAGGCCGGGTAGGTTAGAAGCGAATGGAGGGGGGCGTCCAGCTTCTCACGGCCGCCCAGACCGTCAAGCTCGACCAGAACCGATGTGCCCACAACCTCGGCCCCGACATTCTTCAGCAGGCGGATCGAGGCGGCGAGCGTGCCACCCGTGGCAAGCAGATCGTCCAGCACCACCACGCGCTGACCGGGCTTGATCGCGTCTTCCTGGATATGCAGCTCGTCCTGACCGTATTCCAGCCCGTATCTCAGCGAGATGGTCTTGCCCGGCAGCTTGCCCGGCTTGCGCAGCATGATGAAACCACAGCCAAGGCGCATAGCAACGGGCGCCGCCGTGAGGAAGCCGCGGCTTTCGATCCCGGCCAGCAGATCGGGCTGCCACGGTGCGATGGCGCGGGCCAGACGGGCTGTCGCGATCTGCCAGGCATCGGCGTTACGGATGAGGGTGGAGATATCGTAAAACAGGATACCGGGCTTGGGGAAATCCGGGATCTCGCGAATATACTTCTTGAGGTCGAGTTCGGGCTGATCGCCATGAATCGGTGTCTGGGTCATGTTCCTGCTTCTCTTCCCTGCTTTACAAGATCATCAAAAGGCGCGGCATCTAGCCGGTTCGGGTCTCGAAAGTAAATGTCAGACTGCGCGCGCCGTGGCCTTTTCAATGGCCTCAAGCAGGGCAGCCCGCCGGAAAGGCTTGGGCAGGATCACCGCGCCGGGTACCAGATCATCGCGGGCAGTATCATCATCGAAATCTCCCGAGATCAGGATGACGGGTAGTGCGGGCTGAGCCTTGCGCAGATGCAGGGATAGCGCATCGCCCCCCATGTCACCGGGCAGATTGAGATCGGTGATGATCAGGCCGGGGGCATCAGAGCCCGCAAGCGCAATGGCCTGCTGGGCTGAGCCGGCCCGAAGGATCGTCTTGCCAAGGGTGGAGAGGATCGTCTCAACGATCAGGGCGACAGAATCGTCATCCTCGACAAGAAGGACAGGCGAATCGGACATGCGTTAACTCTCCACCATTGGGCCAGACGATCATTTTGCTGACGATACCGTCTTGTGGCCGTGGGGGCGCAATATGGCAAATACGCCCATCATCAACCCGGCAAAAAGCATGAGCGCTGCCATGGGCATCGGGCTGTTGGCTGGCAGAAGGCCGATTGCCGTGCTGGCGAGCGATCCCAGCGCATATTGCATGGTGCCGGCAAAAGCCGAGGCGCTCCCTGCAAACTGCGACTGGTTGCTGAGTGCGCCGACCATCGCATTGGGGCCGATAATGCCGGTCATGCCCAGAGTGATCATCATGCAGCCCACGATAGGAATGAGCATGACAGGACGGATATGATGTGTCGGGCCGGGATATTGCTCGGCCAGCATCACCACGACCAGCAACGCGATGGCCCCCAGAATCGAAATGGCCAGCGCCCAGCCCAGCATGGCCGATGAGCTGACACGTCCTACCAAAGCCCCGTTGATCTGTGACGACCCGATCATGCAGACCGCAAACAGGCCGAACAACATGCCGTAATGGGCGGGCGTAAAACCAAAGATATGCTCGAATACGGTCGGCGCGGCTGTGAGATAGGTAAAGGAGAGGAAGCCGCAGAAGCCCCAGACCAGGGCATTGGTGATGAAGCAGCGCTCACGGGCGATGGAAAGATAGCGATGCAGCAGGGAGAGGGGGCGCAGCTCGCGCCGGCTTTCAGGCGGCAGCGTCTCGGGAAAGGCGCGCAGCAGCAGCAGGACACACAGGCCGCCATAGACAGCCGAGACCCAGAAAATGGCCCGCCAGCTGATATAGTCGAGCGCGATGCCACCCAGCATCGGGGCCAGAATGGGCACAATTCCCTGTATCAGAATGAGCTTCGACATCAGCTTTGCGGCCTCGTTTCCCGTGGAAACGTCCCGCACGCAGGCACTCGGGATCACGATACTGGCCGATGCGGCGATGGCCGCAATGAGCCGGAAGAAGCACATGGCGCTCATGGTGGTCGCCATGGCGCAGCCGACACTGCCTGCCGTATAGACGATCATGCCAAGCAGCATCGGGATGCGCCGTCCGAAGCGATCTGCCAGCGGCCCCATGCTGATCTGCCCGATGGCAAGCCCCACCATCCACGCTGAAAGCGTCATGCCAGCACTTCCTGCGGGGGAATGCAGTGACTTCTCGAGCGCGGGGAAGGCGGGCAGGTAGATATCGGTCGAGACCGGCCCCACCGCAGTCAGAAACCCGAGCAGCAGGGGCAGCCAGCTGGGCATGACAACAGGCGGTTGAGTTGAGTCGGTCTGACGCCCCGATGTTGGGGCAACAGAAAGAGAGATCCCGTCGGGAGAGGCCATGAGGCGCTCCTGCTGGATAAAGGACTATGAGATAAGGACGAATGCCCCGTTTCGGCCGGGCGTCACGCTCATCAAGCGCAACAGGGAGAAGGCAGTTTTAAGAAGGCAGTTTTCTGGCCAGTCTCTGGCGATGACGTGTCAGATATCGCAGCCCGGCCGTTTTTCAATGATTTTTTTGACCTGCCGCAAATATCACCCATGAGAATTCCCTCTCCAGAGTCAATTTCGAGCGCGGAGCAGGGGCATATCACACAGGCTGATCTGGGTCGGCCTTGTCCGCCAAATGGGCGAGGGCACTACCCTCTCGACGCGCTCTGGCGAGCAGGAACCAGGCCAGAAAGGATGATCCGGCAAAAAGCAGTAATCCGAGACCAATCTGGATATTCTGCCCAAGCTGCGCCCCGGCACCGATCAGGACAAAAACCAGATTCTGGGGGATTGCGCCCAGCAACGTGGCCCAGCCGAAAGCGGCCAGCGGTACACCATAGAGTCCAGCCGCCGCCGTAACCATGATGGCAGATCCAACGGGCAGGAGCCGCAAGGTCAGCACAGCCTGAAAAGGCGAGTGCGCCAGAACATGCCCGATAAGCTGCAGCCTCCCCCTGAAGCGCGCCTGCCAGCGCTCACGCGTTTGGGGCGAAGCCAGACGGCGCATCCATATAAAGCCGAGCAGGGCACCCGTGAGCGAGGCAATGGTGGACAGGGCAAAGCCGACGACCGCGCCGAATACCAGCCCGGCCGCAAGACAAAGCGCCTGACGCGGCAGCCCGAACAGGCTGTAGGGGATACCGATCAGCAGGAAGAGCACCGGCGCGGCGGAATTGTTTTTCCAGCCTTCGATCAGGGTCAGCACAGAGCGTGTCACCTGAAATTCGCGTGCGATCACAAGTAGCCCCACCAGAACGATAATCGTGAGTGCGGGCTTCCAGAGATTTCTGGGCGGCGCGCGGTCGGCGGGGCGGAAAGCAGGCAGGGCAAGGCTCCATTGCGGGATATGCGGAGCGATTAGCAGCCCATGAGCGCTTTAGGAAGCGCGCCATGATGCAGATAGGTAACAGTGCGTGACGATTCTGTCATGGCCGCGCAATTGTCACGTAGCTTTCGTTGCTGTTGCTCAACGTAACTGGTAGCCGGGAAGTAGGTTTCTGTCCGATATCGTAACGATATTGTCGACGTCGAATAGAACCCGTCCTTTTTGTCCAGTGCCGAGGGAAACGCCACTCTATGTCGTCCAGTTTCACGCATCGTTGTCTTATGATGCTTCTTGCAGGCACAGCCCTTGCAGGCAGCGTCCAGGTATCGACCGCCGCGCCGACCCGTAACAAGCACCATGCGTCCACACACCGGACGACAAAAGCCAGGCCCGTAGCAGCCTCGTCTGTTACAACGGCACCGGCTGCGGGTACTGTTGCCCCCGCCATGCGCCCGGCGCCTCAGCCGGTCATGGCCCGCTCGCAACCTGAAGAAATTGCAGTCACGGGCCGTAGCAGCCGTAGCCGTCAGCCGGGTGCTGGCCTGCTGCGCGTCGAGACGGCCCCCAAGGCTGTGCAGACCATTACGCATGACTTCATTGCCAAGCTGGCGCCAAGCGTGAACCTGCAGCAGGTCATCGCCATGATGCCTGCCGCGAACGTCACCCAGGCCGATCCTTTCGGTCTCTATACGGGTCAGACCAACGTGCGTGGCTTTGACACCACGGAAATCGGCTGGCTGCTCGATGGCGCGCCGCTGAACGATATCGGTGGTGGCCAGTTTTACGCCAACGAAGTGCTCGAATCCGAAAACCTCGAGAGCGTCTCGATGCAGCCGGGCTCGGTCAATCTCGATACCCCGGTGCTGAGCGCCTCGGCTGGTATGACGACCATGACCATGAGCAATCCGACGCATCGCTTCGGCGGGGTAATGGATGTGTCTTTCGGCTCGTTCGACACGTTCCGTCAGTTCATTCGCCTGAACTCCGGTGATATCGGCAATAGCGGCGTACGCGCCATGTTTGCGTTCAGCCACACCAAGGGCAACACGTGGCGTGGCCCCGGCCAGGCCGAGAAGTACCACTACGATTTCAAGATGGTGAAGGACTTCCGCAACGGAAGCCATACCGGTCTGACCGTAGCCTATAACGACCAGACCAACGATTTCTATCTGGCCCCGAATCTGAGCCAGTGGCGCACGACCGGTTATTCAACCAACTACGCCACGGATTATGCAGGTCCGACCGCAGCGGGTGCGAATTATTACAAGCTGCACGTCAACCCGTTCGAGAACGTGGTTGCAGCCCTGCCGACCCATATCGTCATCACGCCCAAGCTGACGCTCGAGGATTCGCTGTATTTCTGGCACGGCATCGGCAACGGCACGGGTGCTTCGGTCATCAATGCCTCCAGCTATATGGGCAACCAGGCCGTCAAGCTCGATCTGGGTGGTGCCAAGAGCGCTCTGGCGCTGGCCCCGTCGAATCAGGAGCAGTTCCGCACCGGCAATACCATCTCGCTGCATTACAAGCCCGATCATCACCACGATATCTCGCTGGGCTGGTGGTACGAATACGCCAATCTCTACCAGTATTCGCCCTATGGCATCGTGAACCAGTCGACCGGTGAGGCGAACAACATCTGGGGTACCACGGACGTCATCAAGACGACCACAGGCCAGCCTTTCCGCGCCCGTGACTTCCTGTCGCTCACGCAGGTTAACATGATCTTCATCGGCGACACGATGAAGTACTTCAATGACCGCCTGAACATTCAGATCGGCTTCAAGGAAGCGATGGTCACCCGTCGTATGTACAACTACACGCCGGGCACGCAGTACAACCGCAACCTGCATACGCCCGAGCCACTGCCGCAGATCGGCATCGCCTGGAACTTCAACAAGGAGCACCAGATCTACGTGTCGGGCAGCACCAACTTCAAGGCGCCGTCCAACACCTCGCTGGTCGATTACTACAACACGGCAGGCGCCCAGACCCAGAAGGGCGGGGCCTCCAAGCCGGAATACACCATTCAGGAAGAGCTGGGTTACCGCTATAACGGTGAGCTGATCGTCGGCTCGATCTCGTTCTTCAACTATAACCTGACCAACCGTCAGCAGACCCTCAACTACTATGACGGGACGGCAGGCGCGAGCTACAGCCAGACGGTCAACGCTGGTGGCCAGACCACGCGTGGTGTCGATATCCAGATCGCCACACGCGCCTGGCACCATATCCGTCCCTATGCGACGTTCGAATATCTGCACTCGACGATCGACAACAACATTCGCGTAGGCCGTGACCTGCTGCCGACGGCTGGCAAGATTGCCATTCGTTCGCCGTCCAAGCAGGCCAAGTTCGGCCTCGATTATGACGATGGTAGCTTCTGGTTCTCGGGTCAGGTCATCTATGTCGGCAAGCAATATGCCAGCTTCATGAATGACAGCTCGATCCCGCAATATGTCACCAACCAGGTGGGTATCGGCTATCGCTTCAAGAACAAGGGTTTCATGAAGTCACCGCAGATCCAGCTGAACATGACCAACCTTACGGGCGCCAAGTTCCGCAACGGCGTGTATGGCTTCACCACCAACCTGAACCCGACCAAGGGTGTGTATGGCACCATGATCGCTTCCGGTGGTCAGCCGTCCTACTACCTCAACCCGCCGTTCTCGGCGATGGTCACGCTCTCAACCGGGTTCTGATCATTCTGCAAGGGCCGCAACCGTCCAGCCAAAATGGCTGGCGGTTGGCTCGGGGGTGATCTCGCATTGCAGCCCCCTGCGGCCTGCATTTACAAAGATTGTTTCCTGCTCAAGCGCGTGTCGGTCCAGAAGGATCGGCACGCGCTTTTTTTGTCCGAATGGGCTGATGCCACCAGTCTTGTAGGCTGTCAGGCGCTCAGCATCGGGCGGGGCCATCATGGCGGCCGATTTGCCGCCCAACGCGGCCGCAACAGCCTTGAGGTGCAGCTTATGGTCCGAGCGGATAACCGCGCAGGCGGGTTTGTCCTTGTCCACCCAGACCATCAATGTCTTGAAAACGCGCTCCGGTGCGACACCGAGTGACTCCGCTGCCTGCAGACCCTTGCGACTGGCATCGGGGTCGTAGTCATGGCTGTGCAGCGTGTAGGCAATACCCTCTTTTTCCAGAAGGGCGAGGCCAGGTGTCTGGCCAGAGGCGGGTTTCATCAGATTGTCTCCCGAGGGTGGGTGTCAGACGACCATCAGAAAACCGGACCCTTATTCTGTCAAACCGGCCTCAGCCCTGTTCCACCTCGACGGGTTGGGGCAGGGGCTTGCGGCGCAGGAATGCCAGCACGTTGCCAAGCAGGATCAGGACCAGCCCTGCCAGCATGGGAATGGACCAGTGAACCTGCTCGAAGAAGGCAGACATGCCCAGCGCAATGACGGGGGAGAGAATGGTGGCATAGGCGGCCTTGTCGGCCCCGATGCGACGAACCAGTTCGAGATAGAACAGAAAACCTGCCACCGAGCCGAACAGGGCCAGATAGAGCAGGCCACCCAGCCAGCGTGCCGTAAGCGGGAAACCATAACCATGCCCTGACAGCGGGATGATGACCGCCAGCAAGGTCGCGCCACAGATCATGCCCCAGAAGATGGTGTTGGTCAGACTGATGTCGAACCGGGCGAGATGACGCGAGAGCATGTTGCCGCAGGAGAACAGGAAGGTGCCCAGAAGGGCAAAGCCCATGCCTGCAAGCATCAGATGCCAGTTTTCATGCGCCATATCTCCGGCCAGAAGCAGGGCCACGCCACAGACACCCAGAATACCGCCAGCCAGCACGCGCAGATCGGGCGTCTTGCGAAAGAACAGCCAGAGATTGAGCGTATTGAACAGGGTGGCCATGCTGAACACCACCGAGACGGTACCGCTCGGCAGATAGAGTTCCGAACTGTAGATGCCAAGGAAGTTGCAGGAGAACAGACAGACGCCCATTCCTGCGATCCAGGGCCATGCCGGTCTGGGCGGAAGGCGCAGTTTGCCTGTCAACGCCAGTCCGCCCCCGATCAGGGTTGCTGACAGGACGAATCGCCAGAAAATAGCCACATCGGCGGTCGTGCCACCAATCTGGAGATGAATGGCAAACCAGGTGAGCCCCCAGAGAATGACGACGGCGAAAAACAGGAAGGGGGCCATTCTGGATCTTTCTTGATTGGGGCGTCAGGGTTTGCTCACATTACGAGATCGGGGAATTAAAAAAAGACGGGTTTTGTCTGGAAACAGGGCGATCGATGCGACTTTGTTCCGGATGCCGCGTTGAGAAGGCCGTGCTGCCCTGCGCAGGCATCCCGGCGGCGACATCAGGGTCGATCTTCCGGAGGGATGACCGAGGGGCAGGGCCCAGCGAGAAGGAACAGCGTCATGAGCTCATTCACGGATAAGGTCAGCGGCACCGTCAAGCAGGTCGTCGGCTCGATCAAGGAAGAAACCGGAAAGCTGACCCATAACGAGAAGCTGGAGGCCGAAGGTGCCGCCCAGAATCTCGAAGGCAAGGCCGAAAAGACCAAGGGTGACGTCAAGAGTGCTGTCAATAACGGCATCGACAGCGTTAAGGACGGCTTCAACAAGCTCTGAGCCTCACTCACGAAAAACGCCCCGCAGCCTCTGCGGGGCGTTTTTGCGTTTTGCGCCTGTGTCGCTTGTCCCCCGCGCCATGAGCGCTGGTTCGATGATATGGCGATCAAGCAGGCAGGGGCAGCACTCCACAATGGCGGAGCGGCTCACGATAACCCGCTCTCTGTATCCTCCCCTTCGCATTGTAAGACGGATGACCGGACGGGGTTGGCGGTGAGGATTGAGGCGGTTCGCGTTGGTGGTCATTTGA
>NZ_AYXS01000005.1:0-8371 GCF_000505765.1 Asaia sp. SF2.1
GCGGTGTCCCGGTTCACCTTATTTTGCATAACGACCCACAGGACATGCATGGGGCCCGTCATCGAGGTCTTCCAGAAAGCGTCGTCGCAGCCAGAAAGAGACCGTGAACACTCTCACATGCTGCATGAGCTCCTGACGCTGGCGCGGACGACGGGCCCCATGCATGTCCTGTGGGTCGTTATGCAAAATAAGGTGAACCGGGACACCGCACCCCCGCAACGCACGCGCCAGAGCCGGTCGGTTATGCACCTCCACCAGATCGGGTCGATGCCGTCTGATCTCACGCTGGCAGGCAATCCGATAGCGCGTGCCATCACGGCGCCAGCGATGCAGCCCGCCCGGTTCGGTCACGGCGATGAACTGGCCACCCGGCAAAGGTGAACCGGTGATTTCGGTACCAATCACGATATCTTCCGGGGACGCCAGACGGGAAACCAGAAGCGCGATGGCCCCTGCACGGTCGGGCGCATAGCCCTCCCGGCGGGGAAGAATGGTCATGACCTTCATGGCGTCAGTCGTAATCCGTCGCCAGATCCGGCTGGTCGTAATGATCGAACATGCGGCGAAGCTGATGGGGGAGGAGCCGTGTCAGGGAAAGATCATCCGGCAGGTTGTCACGGTTGAACCAGCCGATCCCCGAGGTTTCAAGGTTGTCGATGGTGGGGGTGCCGCCTGTCAGACGACACAGATAGAACACCTTGGCACAGGAAAAGACGTCAGGCGGGTGGCCCTGTCTGTTGCGGTCCCAAAGAGCGGCCAGCTTGATGATTTCCGCGCTGTACCCGCTCTCTTCCATGACTTCCTTGAGCGTGTTTTCAGCCGTGGTGAAATTCACATCCGCCCAGCCGCCAGGCAGGGTCCAGCGATCCTGATCGATAGCTTCGCGTACCATCAGGATCTCGCCTGCCGCGTTGAATACCGCGCCACGGACATCGATCTTGGGGGTGGCGTAGCCTTTTTCATTCGTGAACAGGGCAAGCACTGTCTCGGGTGTGTTCTGGCCCAGCGCGGCGATCATGGACGATGCGAGCACGCGCAACTGCTCGTACCGCTCGCGATCATAGGGATTCTGGCAGAAGGTGAGTCCGTTCTGGGCGATCGCCTGTACGTCCCGTGCCCAGGTCAGCCATTGCGGTTCGCTCATATTCCGGTCCTTTTGCCTATGCCCCAATATAGACCGGATCGGCCCGGTCGTAAAACCTTGTTCCCGATCATCAGCGTCGTTCTACAGCTTGTCAGTATCGTGGCAGATTCATGAAAACGCCCGCTGCGTTACAGGAAATAAGGGTGCAGGAACTTGAGTCCTTTCCCCTTATTTGCCACATGCTAGCCCTCTGATCATGACACCGGCTCCCTTGTCAGGAAGCAGTTCCCCCGCATTGCGTGGCTCACAAGACGGATACCCACATGAAAATCAACGGTACGCCCTATCGCAGTGTCTGGCGCGACGCCCAAGACCCGGCTCTCGTGCATATCTTCGACCAGACCAAGCTCCCCTGGACGCTCGATGTTCTCGCCATGCGCGAAGAGGATCAGGTGGCCCATGCCATTCGTACCATGCAGGTGCGCGGCGCTCCCCTGATTGGCGCGGTTGCCGCTTATGGTCTGGCCTTTGCCCTGCAGAAAGACGCATCCGATGCCGGTCTGAAGGACGCCGCAGCGCGTCTGGTCGAGACGCGCCCGACGGCCATCAATCTGCGCTGGGCCATCGAACGCATGGTGGCGCATCTTCAGCCTCTGGCGCCTGATGCCCGCGTGAAGGCGGCCTATGAAGAGGCGGATGCGATCTGTGACGAGGATGTGCAGGTCAATGAAGCCATCGGTCGTCATGGGCTTGAGCTGTTTCGTACGCTCTGGGAGAAGCGCCGCCCCGGCCAGGAACGTCTCAATATCCTGACCCATTGCAATGCAGGATGGATTGCCACGGTCGACTGGGGCACAGCCCTGGCCCCGATCTATATGGCCCATGATGCCGGGCTGCCCGTCCATGTGTGGGTGGATGAGACGCGCCCCCGCAATCAGGGCGCATTGCTGACAGCCTGGGAACTGGGGGCGCATGGGGTGCCGCACACGCTGGTCGCGGATAATGCCGGTGGGCATCTGATGCAGCATGGCGAGGTCGATCTGGTGATCGTGGGGACAGATCGCGTGACCCGTCAGGGAGATGTTGCAAACAAGATCGGCACGTATCTCAAGGCCCTGGCGGCTCATGACAATAACGTGCCTTTCTGGGTCGCCCTGCCTTCCTCGACCATCGACTGGCGGGTAACCGATGGTGTGAAGGAAATCCCGATCGAGGAGCGTTCGGGCGAGGAGGTGACCTATGTTCACGGCATTGATGAGCAGGGTCAGGCTGCCCGCGTGCGCGTCACCCCCCGAATCACCAAGGCCGCCAATCCGGCCTTTGATGTCACCCCGGCCCGACTGGTTTCAGGGCTGATTACTGAGCGTGGCCGCTGTGAGGCGACTGCCGAGGCTCTTGCTTCCCTGTTCCCTGACCAGGCTGGCTGAAGCCCCGGCAGCTTCTTGCAAGCCAGTCACCAAGGCATGACGAGGGCGGCACTTGACCGGAGCGCCGCTCTCGTTCCTATCTCGCTGTAATGAACCGGCGCTGTTCGGCGCTCGTTGCGCATACAGGGAGAAGAATCACATCATGGGCGCCGGACTGTTTTCTTTACGATCATATGCGCAGAATACCCTTGCCGGGCAGAGCCGGGTTGTCGGCGCTCTTGGTGCGCTCATGCTGCTTTCAGGGTGCGCGTCGACTGCGGTTCAGAATGCAGCGCAACATCCGGCCCAGACGCCTATGGCGCAATATGCCAACGGGCGTGTCGGGGCCTATGGCTATGATGGCCATGTGCCCGACTTCGCCTCGCGCAATTTCGTGCCGTTCAACCGTCAGGATGTTGTGGCGATCGCCATGCGCGAATGGCGCATGTTCGGCAACCCTGTCAGCGATGACGATCCTGAGGATCGTCCCGAGCCAAGCGCTCCCTCGCTCAAGCCCGAGCGTATTCCGGGCCTCTGGCAGCGTGTGGGCGAGTACTGGTGGATCGGGCAGGACCCCTATGAGACGGAAGTCTCATGGAGCGGCAAATACAATGCAGATGGTCAGCTCTTCCGCCCCGAGAATGACGGGCATTACGCCTGGTCGGCGGCATTCATCTCCTATGTGATGCGCGTGGCTGGTGCGAATGACCGCTTTCCCTATTCGCCCAATCATTCGACCTATATCAATGCCGCCGCTTCTGGACAGTCCACAGGTCTGCGTGCGCAGGACCCGAAAACCTATATTCCCCAGTTGGGTGATCTGCTCTGCGTGGGTCGCGGCAAGAGCCGCAGCGTGACCTTTGCCATGCTGCCAACCTCCTACGGGTTTCCTTCCCATTGCGGCATCGTGGTTGCCACGCATCAGAATGCCCCGCCCTTTGGCAATGAGCTGAGCATCATCGGCGGCAATGTGGATGATACGGTATCCCTGACCCATGTTCCGACCGATTCCAACGGTGCGCTCGCAACCGCCGAGGGTCAGTTCTACGATACGCGCTATCCGTGGTGCGCCGTGCTTCAGGTGCTCTACGATGCCGATCGTGAGCCTGATAGCGGGCAGTAAGGCATGCCATCCGACAAGCCTTCTGCGAGCCCCGTCTGGCTGCCCTATACACAGATGCACACAGCACCTGCGCCGCTCACTGCGGCGCGGACGCAGGACACGCGCATCGTTCTGGAAGATGGCCGCACGCTGGTGGATGGGATCGCCTCGTGGTGGACGGCCTGTCACGGTTATAATCATCCCCATATACGCGCCCGGGTGGCGGCCCAGCTTGATACCATGCCCCATGTCATGCTTGGCGGGCTGGTTCATCGGCCGGTCATGGAGCTGTCAGAGCGTTTGACGGCACTCCTGCCGGGCGATCTCGCCCATTGTTTTTTCACTGACAGCGGTTCGGTGGCCGTCGAAGTGGCCATGAAAATGGCGATCCAGTTCTGGCTCAACCGCGGTGAAAAAGGACGTACGAAGCTGCTCTCCTTTCGCGGGGGCTATCACGGTGACACGCTTGCGACGATGTCGATCTGCGATCCTGAAGAGGGGATGCACAGCCTCTTCAGCGGTGTGTTTCCTGAACAGGTCATTGCTGATTTACCCCTCGATGCAGCACGCTATGAGGCACTCGATCAGCTTCTGACGCATCATGCGGGCAGTATCGCGGCAATCATCACCGAGCCTCTGGTACAGGGTGCTGGTGGTATGGTGTTCCATGCCCCCGAGGTGCTTGCCCGACTACGGCAACTGGCCGACAAACATGGCGTGTTGCTGATACTCGATGAGATTTTCACGGGTTTCGGGCGCACAGGCACCATGTTTGCCTGCGAGCAAGCCGGGATTGTGCCCGATATCATCACCCTCTCCAAAGCCCTGACCGGTGGCACAATGGCTTTGGCAGCAACCGTTGCGCGCCGCCATGTCTATGAGGCGTTTCTGTCCGAATCACCCATGGCCGCGCTCATGCATGGTCCAACTTTCATGGCCAATGCCCTGGCCTGCGCCGCCGCCTGTGCCTCGCTTGATCTTTTCGAGCGTGAGCCGCGCCTGGCTCAGGTCGCCGCGCTTTCGACGATGCTGCGTGACCAGCTGGAGCCCTGTCGCGCTCTGTCTGGCGTGCGCGATGTGCGCGTGCTGGGGGCGATCGGTGTGGTCGAGCTTGAAGCGATCGAGGATATGGCCGGGCTCAAGGCCGCGCTTGTTGCATGTGGCGTCTGGGTCAGGCCGTTTCGCAATATCATCTATCTCACACCAGCCTTCACGATCACCTCAGAGGATCTGGCGTGCCTCACGACGGCGATATTCACTGTTGTGCAGGCGCGGGCGTTCAGAAGGGCAAGTTCATGACCAAAGACCCTGTGGCTCTGGTTCCCCCCTTTACCGCAGAAACGGCGCGGCTGAAGGTACGTCGTGCCGAGGATGCATGGAACAGCCGCAACCCGTCTCAGGTCTCACTGGCGTATAGTGTCGAGAGCCAATGGCGCAATCGCAATGAGTTCCTGCAGGGTCGCCCAGCTATTGTCGCGTTCCTTGAACGCAAATGGGCTGCCGAGCAGGATTACCGGCTGATCAAGGAGCTCTTTGCGTATCAGGATGACCGTATTGCCGTGCGTTTTGCCTATGAGTGGCACGACCCCTCGGGCCAGTGGTTTCGCTCCTACGGGAACGAAAACTGGGTTTTCGACGCACAAGGCCTGATGGCGCAGCGTATGGCGTCGATCAATGATCTTGCCATCAACAGTGCTGATCGGCTGTTCCACTGGCCGCAGGGCCGTCGCCCGGATGATCATCTGTCATTGAGCGAACTCGGCCTGTAGTTCTTAGGAGGTGTGCCTCCCCTTTCGGGCATGCACACCCTTTTTGATCCTGCTCGACTGACAGGTTTCCCAAGGACGTATGTCCTTGGGTGGGGGATGGGGCAAAGCCCCATGAACAGTCTAGCCTGCCGAAGAAAGATCAATGGCGGCAATCACGCCGTCATCCGTACCGAATACCATCGCACCACCCAGCGGGGAAAAGACCAGGCCGGTTACCTTGCCACGTTTGCCAAGGCAGATGGGCAGGATACGCTCGGAGCCGAGTTCGGCGAGAAGCACCGAGCCGTCTTCAAAGCCTGCTGCAATGATATCGTTCTTGGGGTGGGCCGCAACGGCCGAGCAGAACACGCCGGGCAGGCGCGCAAGTTCAGTCGGGGGCTTGCCCATCGGGCCGCCGCCGAAGAATGGCCAGAGCACGATGGCATCGGCGCCTGAGGTCGCAAGCCAGCGCCCGTTACGGGTAAAGGAGAGCGAGGTCACGCGCTTGGGGTAGCCGCTCATGCGCATGTTATGGCTGTCAGACAGGCGCCAGCCATGCAGGTCGTTTTCCTGCATCGCGGTCACGAGGGCCTCGCCAGCCGGATGAATGGCGAGGGTGGTGTGACTGCCCTTCCATTCGAGGGGGCGAACCGTGTCCACTTTCGCGCCAACAAACCACATCGACACGCCGTTATAATGCGACGCGGCGACACGCTTGCCCTTGGCGTCAAAAACGATGCCGGTAACGGTCGAGGGGTGCTCAAGGGTCTTGAGGGTCGTCTCGCCGGAGGCGTTGCGGATCTCAAGCTGCTTGCCGGTCGAAAAGGCCAGATGGTCAGGGGTCGTGGCCACGCAATCCACCCAGCGGCGGCCCTTGTGCAGTTCGCTCACCGTGCCATCGGGCAGGGTGCGGCACAGGCGGTTATCCTCGCCACCGCTGACGAAACCGGCCTTGCCGGTATCGGCAGCGAGGCAGAGCACGGCACCGTCATGAGCCTCGATGCGCTGCCATGTTTCAGGATGCTTGATCCCGGCAACAGGGATCAGGAAGATCTCGCCTTCGACCGTGCCGAGCGCGAAGGTCTGGCCGTCGCGGGCGCAGGCGGCGACGGTAACGGGCGAACCAATGGTCTTTTCCGCGCCGCGTGTGGCGAGGAGTTCAGTCATCTCGCTCATGCGCGGCAGCTTTCAAAGCCACGACGAAGCTGCGGACGGTTGAGGTTGCGACCGATGAAGACGATGCGCGATTCCTTGCTCTCGCCCTCCTTGCCTTTGCCGATATAGTCGCCATCGGCCATCATGTGCACGGCCTGGAACGAAAAGCGCTCATCCTTGCCCGCAAAATGCATGATGCCCTTGGACCGCAGGATATCCGCGCCCTGTTCCTGAAGGATCGCGCCGATCCACGCCTGGAAGCGCTGTTCGTCAAGCGGCTCCTCGACGGCGAAGGACATGCTGGTAACGCCCTCCTCATGCGAGTGCTCGTTGTTCTCAAGGAAGTCCGGCATGGTTTCCAGCGCGCGTTCGAGGTCGAACCCGCCCTGATCGAGCACAGTGCTGAGTGCCACGGCGCTGTGCTGGGCACGATGGATCTGCACGCTGGCATTAATCCAGCGCAGACGCGCCTCGATGGCCTCAAGCCCGGCTTCATCCACAAGATCGGTCTTGTTGAGAATGATCACATCCGCAAACGCCACCTGACGGATCGCCTCGGGGCTTTCGTCCAGCGTCTGGATGACGTTATAGGCGTCCACCACGGTCACGACGGCGTCGAGGCGTGATTTCTCGCGCAGGTTTTCGTCCACGAAAAAGGTTTGGGCCACGGGGGCCGGATCGGCAAGACCGGTGGTCTCGACGATGATACCGTCAAACTTGCCACGACGACGCAGCAGGCTGCCGAGGATACGGATTAGATCGCCGCGTACGGTACAGCAGATGCAACCGTTATTGGTCTCGAACACCTCTTCATCCGCATCGACCACCAGATCGCCATCGACGCCCAGTTCGCCGAACTCATTGACGAGAACGGCATATTTACGCCCGTGCTCGCTCGAGAGGATATGGTTGAGCAGCGTGGTTTTCCCGGCACCGAGAAAGCCGGTGAGAACGGTGACGGGGATCTTGGTCTCGGACATCGGCACTCCGGGTCTTAGCGAGAGGTTACGTTTGGCACAGCATATAGGGTTGCCTTGTCGCGAGGAACAGAGGCGGCCCCCAAGGTCGGGGCCCCCAGGGCCGCTGCCTCGGCCAGTCCGACGCCAAGCAGCATGAAGGCCCATCCGCCAAGAGGCAGGTTGAGGAAGTCACTGGCTGAGGCAAAGGGCCATTCCTGAACGAAGAAGGCCGCGAACAGGCCGATGCGCCAGGCATGATGAGCCCCTTGCACAGGCCAGAGTGCACGCAGGCACGCAAAAACCAGCCCACCGAACAGGAAGAGCCCCGGTAGTCCGGCATTGGTCAGCGCCTGCAGATAGTGATTATGCGCGTGCTGCACACAGATAATCGTGCCGCCGCCATCGCTGGCTGTGCTGAGCCAGGGCAGACCATGCAGATAGGCCGGATTGGCGCAGGCATGACGGAAGGCGTCGTAACCGAGCCCGGTGACGGGATGGGCCTGCGCAATGACAATCGCACGGGTAAAGACCAGACCGTAATGCGACTCCCAGAAATGCGAGAGCTGATGAGCGGCCAGCACGATCAGATGTTGAAAGGCCTGAGGCGCAAGAACGCGCACCAGCAAGACCAGAACGGGCAGACTGAGGGCCCCGACCAGGGCAGCAGGGCGCAAAGGGCGATAGAACAGGGCACAAATGCCGATCCCGAGCGCGGTAAGCGCCATGGGAATACGCTGCCCGGCCAGGACCATAATCCCCAGCACAATAACAGCCAGCCCACTCATGGCCATGAAAACGGGGAGGGTTGTTCTGTGCGGATTGCCGTTGCGCGTTCCCGGGGAGCCTGTGGCAGGTGCCTTGATGGGGCGGGCCATCAGCCAGGCGCAGCCCAGCATCATGACCGGCAGAACCAGACG
>NZ_AYXS01000005.1:8437-82926 GCF_000505765.1 Asaia sp. SF2.1
CATAGGGTCCGGTCAGCGTCCCGTCGATATAACGCGGGTAACCGAAGAGATTATGCCCGAAGATGGCCTGCACCAGGAATTGCAGCACGAAATATCCGCAACAGGTGACCAGGACCCAGCGCATTGTCGCCCGTGATGGTTCATCGCGCAGCGTCCAGACCTGAAGGGCTGCCGCCATGAGGGGAAACCGTATGGCGAGAATGGACTGCGTGAGCGCCTGCGACGAGCCAATGCCGATATGGGGCAGTGAGCAAACAATCTGCCAACCCCACCACAGCAGGGCCACACGGACCCAGAACTGCCGACCCCAGCCCCAGCCAAGCCCCAGCGCCGATTGCGCCAGCAGGCCGACGGCCAGCAGGTCCATCATGATCTCTGAAAACAGCCTGCCATGAGTCAGAAAGACAGGCAGAAGCAGCGTCGCCCCGAAACCAAGGCGATCAAGCACGGAAGTAAGGCGGGCGCGGCGTGTCATGATCTGCGGTGATGCCCGCTCGGCGCATCAGGCGCAAGTGAGGCAACGAACACGGTTCTCCACCGTATGAAACAGCATGTGACCTCACACGAATGGAGAAACCCCTCATGACAGCCGACACGATCAGCATCAGGAATATCGACAAGCCTGTAACACGCATCGCCTTGGGAACATGGGCGATTGGCGGCTGGATGTGGGGTGGCCCCGATGACGACAACGCCATACGCACCATTCACAAGGCGATCGATAATGGCATCAACTTCATCGATACAGCGCCAGTTTACGGATTTGGCCACAGCGAGGAGGTTATCGGTCGGGCGCTGGAGGGCGGCCGACGCGACAAGGTCGTGCTGGCCACAAAGCTTGGTCTGGCCTGGACAGATGACCAGAAAGTCTATCGTGACAGCCGCCCCGAGCGCATCCGCAAGGAGGTGGAAGACTCCCTGCGACGCCTTGGGACCGATGTGATCGATCTGGAGCAGGTGCACTGGCCTGACGGCAAGACCCCGGTTGAGGAAACCGCCCATGAGCTGGAAAAGCTTCGCCGCGAAGGCAAGATCCGCGCCATCGGGGTCAGCAATTTCTCGGTTGATGATATGGACCGGTTCGGGGCCATCACCCCGATCAGCACCATCCAGCCGCCCTACAACCTGTTCGAGCGCGTCACCACCGAGCGTCACATCCTGCCTTACGCCAAGGCTCATGACGCAATCGTGATGGCTTATGGTCCGCTTTGTCGCGGCCTTCTGGCAGGCAAGATGACGGGTGAAACGCATTTCCCAAAGGATGACCTGCGCAGCAGCGATCCGAAATTCCAGCAGCCGGTATTCGGGCGTTACCTCGCCGCTGTCGAGGCGCTGAAGGCCATCGCCGCGCGTCACGACAAATCCATGCTGGCGCTGGCCATTCGCTGGGTGCTCGATCAGGGACCGACTGTGGCGCTTTGGGGCGCACGCAAGCCCGAGCAGATTGATGGTGTGGCCGAGGCCTATGGCTGGTCACTGAGCGATCAGGACAAGGCCGAGATCGAGACCATCCTGCGTGACAACGTGCCTGATGCCATCGAGCCGGATTTCATGGCCCCGCCGCAGCGCGACTGAGCCATCCCCCGCGCGCCCTTCGCGCAGCGTTGGCCCGCCTTGAGGTCAACGCCTCGCGATCATGCAGGCGGGGCGGGAACGAAAAGCGATGCAGGGAGTTAACGAACCGCAACGCATTCCCTTTCTGAGAGGAACAATAACAATGCGCTCATTTACCCGCCGTGCCCTTGCTGCTTCGACCTTTGCCGCTGCGGCTCTGGCCGTCATGCCGGTAGCGCATGCAGCCCCCGATGCACTGGGCACCCCCGTTGGCCACATCACCCTGATGGCGAAATCCGCCGATGTGGGTATTGGCTATACCTGGGGCCAGGGCACGCTGACCTATGGTCACAAGACCTATCGCTTCAAGATTTCGGGCGGCAATATTGCTGCTGTCGGTTTCTCGAAAATCGAGGCAACGGGTGTCGTCTATAACCTGAAGAACCTGCATGATTTCGATGGTGGTTACGGCGCTCTGAACGGCGACGCGACGCTGGATCGTGGGATCGGTGGCGCTATTCTGAGCAACAGCAATGGCGTGAAGATCAAGATCACGACCGCAACACGCGGGGCGCATCTCGCCGCTGGCGGTCAGGGTCTGTCTTTCCAGCTGGTTGACTAAGCGTTTCAGCCGGACTGAAATGGGAGAAAGCGGCCATCCGGCCGCTTTTTTCATATCTGGGAGCCGGTTGCTGAGTTGGCACCAGTTCTTCCGCTGCCTACGCTCTTCAATCCAGCAAGGCGGCAAGGTGCTCCAGCATGTCGGCTCGTTTCATCGTGACCCAGGCTTCGGCGGCGTCACGCCCCCAGCAAGGATAAGCAGTGGCGGCGAAACTGCCCCATGCCTGCCGGTAGGCCAGAAAAGCGCTTTGGGCCTTTTCGATATCGCTCAAGTTGATGGTTGTGCCGCCGATGTTTTTATGGCCAGCAAGACGTTTCAGGGCTGCTTGCATGCGCGTATTGGCGGTATCGAGCTGCGCGCCGCCAAGAGGGGGCAGGGGCCTATGCCCGAGGCGCGCCAGCATCTGGGTGAAATCGCGCAGTTGCAACATGCGCTCCTGTATCTCGAAAGCCGCGCGCAGAGTGCCTGAGAGATCTGTCTCGTTGGCGGCGCGGGCCTCTCCCCAGAGTTTCTGTTGCGCCACAAGCGCGGAAAATGCCGGGCGGGCAGAGAGAGGGAGGCTGGACGCAAAATCCCGGATTTTCCGGTCCTCGGCTTCGCTCGCAATTCTCGCCTGATGGGCCGCGCAATAGCCGCCCGTAACGCCCGCCGTGGCGTCATGGCAGTAATCGAAAGGAGCCTTGTCCGTGCCTTCGGATATGGCCTGCAGATGCAACACCCGCAGGTCGCGCTCCGCCGGGGCAAAAGAGGTGGAACAGGCCAGATTCTGCGCATAGGCAATGTTGCGGGAGGTCCCCTCGCCATTGGCATAGATCATCATCAGCAGATGGCTGCCTGTATAACCCCACACGACCCGGGATGATTCCCGGGACTGTTCGGTAAAGGCACAGAGTCGCGCCCTGACGGGATCGGCCTTCATGCCGATACCAAAATACAGGGCCTCGCTGTCACATCCCCTCAACGCCTCGCGTTGCGCCGGATCCGGCCGGTCGCTCGCAGGGGGCGCGCTCTACTGCACCGCCGCACAGAGCGCATCGACCCGGCTGCCGGTGAGGGCCCTGTCGGTTGTCTCACTGGCCAGAGCAGGGCAGGGCTGCCACGCCAGCAGGGCAAGGGCGAGACCAAAGGCGGGGGAAGGGACACGCGGCATGGCAGGAGGATCCAAAGGTGTTTTGCCTCCCATGAACCGTTGCCCCGCGGCTTTGCAAGAGGGCACGGGAAGGCGCCGATGTCAGATCTCGTGATCCTGCCCCGTCATGCTCTGTAACACCCTGTCGCGCCTGATCAGGAAATGGAAAAGCGCCGCCCCGCTATGAGCCAGAATGAGCCCGAAAAGACAGAAGGCCAGTACGGTATGGGCGAGGCGTAGCCAGCCCCAGAGTGCTGCATCATGTGGCAGGATCGGGGGCAGAAGAAAGCTGTGGCCCAAAAGCGGGATCGGGTAACCGCCCGCCGAGAGCATGGCCCAGCCGAGCAGAGGTAACCCGATCATGAGCGCGTAAAGCGCCCAGTGCGATGCTTTGGCCATGAGCGCCATGAGATTCGGCAGATCGGCGGGCAGGGTAGGAGGCGGGTTCAGCCAGCGGTTGAGCAACCTCAGGACAGCCAGAAGCAGAATGGCCATGCCCAACGGGCGGTGAAACGACACGAGGCTATGGTAGTGCGGCCCCACACCGGAGGCCATGAACAGACCGACAAAGATCATGATCAGAATCAGTACAGCCATCAGCCAGTGCAGCAGGCGCGATGTCAGGCTGAAAACAGGGTGAGGGCTCATGATGCTTTCTCCGGCATCTTCTGCTCAAGCGTCGTGGGTGTGACGGCAGGCTGAGGCACGGGCTCGCGTGACCGTTCGGCAAAAGAGCGCATATAGGCCGCTGAACGGGCCTGAAGAACCGGATCGTCCGAGGCGCTTATTCCCTGCGGCAGGATCAACGGATCATAGGTGATGCCGGTGCAGGGGCCGGTCTCCTCGCTCTCGATCCTGTCAAGCGTCAGGGTGCCAGCCTCGATCTGCCTGTCCTGCGCAGACCAGGCCCTGCTTGGGTCATTGATGGCATCACCCGGACCGGCAAGGGTAAGCACCAGTGTCCAGCGTAGGGGATGGGCACTCATGGCCGCGGCAAGCTGCTCGAAGAGGGCGTCATCGCCTGTCAGGGGGGTGGTTACAACATTTTCCGCGGGGCGCAGGGCGAAGCGCATAGGGGTTGTGCCCCCCTTGGCATCGTGCAGCAGAAAGGAATCGAGGCTGTTATAGCGATCGTTTTCAAATCCGGGGGTAATCGGCCTTTTGGCCAGCGCCGCGCCGGCTTCAGCCAACCACGGATGGGACGCTTTGAAAGCCTGCACGCGCGCTGGCTCCGGCTTGCCCGTGGCCGGGTCGGGGCGAACAGCGATCTGGAGTGACTGGAACTCCGCCGGTGTGCGAACCGGAAAGACAGGGATGTCATTGACGCCCATGCGCCATTCCTGCCCGTCCGGTGCTTCCAGACTCAGCGCCAGCGAGCGCACCTTGCCCGGTGCGTCACCCTGATAGGGCATGCCACCGGCAAGAGCGAAGCGCCCGATGACCGGCACGCGACCTGCCTCGAAGAAGGGGGCTGTGGAATAGGTGGCGGCGGCACCATTGCCCTCGAACCACCCGGTGACACAAACACCCTTGGCATGGTTGCGCCGAAAGCCCGGATGATGGCCGTCCACGCTCTGCAAGGCGCCGAGCAGTGTGTTCTGTGTGACCCTGTGGGGGCTCAACCATCCGCCAGCGACAGCGAAGCCGATGGCGAGCAGGCAGGGAAGAGACGCCACACCAAGCCAGCGCCACGCACCGGACGAGGGGCTTGAAGCCTTGTCTGCCATGACCAATCAGCCTTGTGTACCTTCGGGTATGCCGTGAGCTGTCAGCACCATGCTGGCAGGGCTCACGGCCTACGCATGGCCCGAGGTTAGAGCATCGACACGCAGGGTATTAGAAAATTCCGGTTTAAAAACGACTTTAGGAACGACTCAAAGGCCGGGGCAGGGTTGCTCCCGTAACACACGGTGCGTCGAGGCGGGGCTGGAGGCCAGAAAGCGTGATGGCCGAACAGGGCGGGGCACCAGATCACCGCTGCAATTGGGACATACGCCCTTGAGGTGATCGGTGGCGCAGCGCACGCAGAATGTGCACTCGAAAGAGCAGATCATGGCATCGTTCGTAGCGGGGGAGAGATCCGCGTCGCAGCATTCACAATTGGGCCTGAGTTCGAGCATGGTGTTGCCTCCTTGTGCCTGGGGGTAAGCGAAACCAGTTTCGGGCAGGAACGCGGGCGGCACAAGCGTGGCGCACGGTTCTGGACCGGGAATAACCGGGACGGCGCGTCAGAACGGCATGTTGCGAAGCGGTCTCAACTCAGGCAAGCTTTCCGTTTCCCGTCCAGAACCTTTCCCGGCTGTCATCCGTTTCGGAGCAGCAGCGTTCTCTTCAACGTCGAGGTCAGATCTCATGCGTCATGCCATGAACAAGATGCTTTCTGTTTTTCTCCTAGGGGGGGCAGTCATCGCTCTCTCCCCTGCTGGTCTGTCACGGACGCAGGCGGCAGACAGTGCTAAGGGCACATTGCTGGGCACGGACGGCAAGGCGCATGGAACGGTCAGCGTGACCGAAGCCCCGCGGGGTGTTCTGCTGCATATTACGGCACAAGGTCTGGCGCCCGGCTGGCATGGCATGCATTTCCATGAGAAAGGCAGCTGTACCCCACCGAAATTCACCAGCGCAGGCGGTCATGTTCATGCAGTGACGCCTGTCGTGCATGGTCTGCTAACGCCGAACGCGAATGATGCCGGTGATCTGCCCAATCTTTATGTGGCACCCGATGGCACGGCGACTGTCGAGCTGTATTCGACGCTTGTGTCTCTGCATGGTGCAGGCGAGCGGCCCGCACTCAAGGATGCCGATGGTGCGGCACTGATCATTCACACCAGCCCCGATGATTATACGACCCAGCCGATCGGTGGCGCCGGTGCGCGTATCGCCTGCGCCGTACTCGACTGACAGTGTTCGGGCCTTTCGTCCCTGCGCGGGGTGAGAGGCCCTGACGTCTACAGGGGCAGCTTGTCGAACCCGTGCAGGCTGGCCCCCGTCAGAACCACAAGCTCGGTGATGATGGCTGTCGCGCCCAGAACGTCACCCGTGTAGCCGCCAATCAGGCGATAGGCGACGCTACACAGGCCAAGTGTGGCCAAACAGGCCACGAGAAAAAGGGACAGCGCCCCAAGGACGGAAAGCGAGCTGGCGATCAGGGCGGTCAGGATCATGGCAATCAGCAGGCCACGCGCTGGCAGATGGCGCAGCTCATGGGCCAGCCCATCGGCTCGGGCAGGACGCAGCCAGAGCAGGGGCAGCATGAGCGACAGGCGCGAGAAGGCCCCGGCTGTTGCCAGAATTGAGATGATATGGATCGGCTGGGTGGCAAGAGTTGTCATGGTGCCAGCCCGCAGTAGCATTAGCAGGCTCAGCGCAAGCCCGCCATAACTGCCGATCCGGCTGTCACGCATGATTTCAAGCCTGCGCTCTGGCGTACGGCCACCGAAAAACCCATCCACCGTATCGGCAAACCCATCCTCATGAAGGGCGCCTGTCAGGAAAAGCTGGAAGGCGATGGCCCAGCCCGTGGCAACGATGGCTGGCATGCCAAGGCGTATGCACAGCACCATCACCGTGCCGGTCAGCGCACCGATGGCCCCCCCGATCAAAGGCCAGCACCAGCTGGACCGTGTCAGGTCTATCTTCTTGTCGGGGGCATGAAGCCAGCCTGTTGGCAGGCGTGTCAGCAGGCTGAGACCCGCAGCGAAATCTGCGCGAATGATAGGCATTTAGCTCTTTATTGATCGATTATTCTCATCAAGAACGGCAATATCATCAAAACTTGCCATGCCATTGTGGCAGGCGAGGGCCGCTCGCACAAGCGGGATGGCCAGAGCGGCCCCGGACCCCTCTCCAAGGCGCAGCCCCAGATCGAGCAATGGCTCAAGATCGAGATGGGCGGAAAGACGGCTATGGCCCTGCTCACCCGAGCAATGGCCCAGCACGGTGTGAGACAGGCCAGAGGGATGCATCAGCGCCAGAGGCGCGACCGAAGCCGTCACGACAAAGCCATCCAGCACGACAGGAATGCGCCGGTGGCGGGCGGCCAGCGTGGCCCCCAGCAGGGCGGCCAGTTCCCATCCGCCATAGCGTCGCGCGAGTTCCAGAGGCGGGTGTTCGCGACCATGCAGGGCCAGCGCCGTATCGATGGCCCTGGCCTTGCGCGCGATACCGTCGTCATCCAGCCCTGCGCCGCGACCTGCCCATGTCGCGCCATCCCCGCCGAACAGAGCAGCAGCCAGCGCCGACGCTGCGGTGGTATTGCCCACACCCATTTCACCAAGGGCGAGCAGATCGCATTGTGCCGGGACGGTATCATACCCCGTTGAGACGGCCTGAAGAAAGGCCTCTGTCGTGAGCGCCGGCGCGCATGTCAGGTCGGCGCTGGGGGTGAGGTCCCCCACGGGTACGACGTGAAGCGACGCACCGGCCTGACGGGCCAGCTGGTTGATGGCGGCTCCACCCTGTCTGAAATTGCTGATCATGGCAGTGGTCACGCTGGCCGGCCAGGCCGAGACGCCCTGCGCCAGAACGCCGTGATTCCCGGCAAAAAGGCAGATGGCTGCCTGATTGATTTGCAGGGGACGCCACGCGCCGAACCAGGAAACGAGGGTTTCGAGACGTCCAAGGCTTCCAGCGGGTTTTGTCAGCCGTGCCTCTTGCTCCCTGATGGCGTCTTGTGCCGCAGCATCGGGCTCCGGCAGGGTTTCGCACGCGTTCCGGAGGGTTTCGAGAGAGCAGAAAGGTGACATGGCGCCTTTGTGTTGGGATAAGCCCGGTTCTGCAAGGGGGAGCGGTCATGAAAACCATACTTGTTCTGGGTGGTGCCCGATCCGGCAAGAGCCGCCATGCCGAAGCGCTCGTAACGGCGGAACCGGGGCCGTGGCGCTATATCGCGACGGGGCGTGCCTGGGATGATGAAATGCGCTCCCGCATTGCCCTGCATCAGGCACAACGCGGCGCCGGTTGGGAAACGATCGAGGCCCCCCTCGATCTGGCCACGGCGCTGGACGGCCCCGAACCGGCGCTTGTGGATTGCCTGACCTTGTGGCTCACCAACCTGATTCTCGGGGAGCGCGATATTGAACAGGCGACCGAAACCCTGCTTGATGCGCTGGACAGGCGCAGTGCCCTGACGGTTCTCGTCGGCAATGAGGTCGGGCTCGGCATCGTGCCTGAAAACGCCCTTGCACGACGGTTCAGGGATGAGGCAGGGCTGCTGCACCAGAAACTGGCCCAGCGGGCGCAGCGCGTCCTGTTTGTCGCGGCAGGCTGTGCGCTCGAAATGAAATGACCATGCATGTGGCCTCCTTCCGGCGGCTACTTCCTGAAGATGATGTGTTTGGAGACGAATGCGATGAGTGACCTGCCCGCTACCCCTGAGGGAGATCCTTCGGAGGCCGAACGTGATCGTCACCGCGCGAAAATGCAGCGCCGCAAGGAGGTGCAGGACCGTGAGGTGGCTGAAAAGACGATCGAGAAAGGGTTGATCGCGGTTCATACCGGCCCCGGCAAAGGCAAATCCACAGCGGCTTTCGGCCTTGCCCTGCGTATGCTTGGTTATGAGCGCAAGGTGGTTGTCGTGCAGTTCATCAAGGGGGCATGGGATACAGGCGAAAGGCGGGCGCTCGCCCGCTTTGGCGATCTGGCGCAGTTCCACGCATTAGGAGAGGGATTCACCTGGGAGACGCAGGACCGTGAGCGGGACATTGCCGCCTGCAAGCGGGCCTGGGAGCAGGCCTGTGTGGCGCTGGCACGCGAGGATGTGGCGCTGGTGGTGCTGGATGAGCTGAATATTGCTTTGCGCTATGGCTATCTTGACGAGGCCACGGTGCTGGCAGGTCTGGGCAGCCGCCCCGCGCATCAGCATGTTGTCATTACCGGGCGTAATGCCCCGGCATGGCTGATCGAGGCTGCGGATCTGGTCACCGAGATGACCCTGGTGAAACATCATTTCCGTGATGGTGTAAAAGCCCAGCAGGGCTTCGAATTTTGAGCCCTCGCGCCCTGATGTTTCAGGGAACGGGCTCCAATGTTGGTAAATCTGTGCTGGTGGCCGGTCTGGCTCGAGCACTGACACGGCGCGGGCTGCGTGTACGGCCCTTCAAGCCCCAGAACATGTCCAACAATGCTGCCGTAACGCCAGATGGTGGCGAAATCGGCCGGGCCCAGGCGCTTCAGGCGTTGGCCTGCGGGGTGGCGCCATGCGTGCACATGAACCCGGTCCTGCTCAAGCCGCAGTCAGAGCATGGATCGCAGATCATCCTGCAAGGCAAGATCTGGGGGCAGCGCAAGGCGCGTGAGTATCAGGCGGTAAAGCCTCTTCTGATGCCTGCCGTGCTTGAGAGCTTCCATCATCTGCAAGCTCAGGCGGATATTGTGCTTGTTGAAGGGGCGGGCTCGGCCTCAGAGGTCAATCTGCGCGCCAATGACATTGCGAATATGGGGTTTGCCGAGGCGGCCGATCTCCCCGTTATCCTGATAGGCGATATCGACCGCGGGGGCGTCATTGCCAGCCTGGTTGGAACGCGCACGGTTCTGTCGCCCTCGGATGCCGAACGCATCAGGGGATTCATCGTCAACCGTATGCGTGGCGATGCCAGCCTGTTTGCCAGTGGCATGAGTTTCATTGCCGAGCACACCGGCTGGGCACCCTGCGGTCTGGTCCCGTTTTTCCCTGCGATGCGCGAATTGCCGCCAGAGGATACGGGCGATCTGCCCACCGGCTGGCAGGGGGCAGGAGCGTGGCGTGTGGCGGTGCCGCTCATGCCCATGATTGCTAATTTCGATGATATGGATGCTCTGCGCGCCGAGCCAGCCCTGTCGCTGGTCTTCGTACCGCCGGGTGAGGCGTTGCCTGTCTGCGATCTGGTCATTCTGCCGGGATCGAAGGCGACGATTGCCGATCTGGATTTCTTCCGGGGGCAGGGCTGGGATATCGATCTTGCAGCACATCATCGGCGTGGCGGTCATATTCTGGGGATCTGTGGCGGGTACCAAATGCTCGGGCGCAGCGTGAGTGACCCGCACGGTCTGGAGGGCACCCCTCAAACCCGCGAGGGGCTCGGATATCTCGATATCGAGACCAGTCTGACGCCAGGCAAGACCGTGCGTCAGACAGGCGGCCATCTTCTGCCGTCAGGTGCTGCGGTTTCGGGTTACGAGATTCATGCCGGGGTTACTCAGGGGCCAGCCCTGTCGCGGCCCGTATTGTGCTTTGCCGATGGGCGGCTGGATGGTGCCTGTTCGGAGGATGGCCGTGTGCGTGGCACCTATCTGCATGGCCTGTTCGATCAGGCGGCAGCGCGCGCTACATTCCTGTCATGGCTTGGTGCCGGATCTTCCCCGTTCGATAACAGGGCCCGTATCGAGACGGTGCTCGATGCGTTGGCGGATCATCTTGAGGAGCATGTCGCGATCGATCGTCTCTTGTCGATCTGACGGGTCGCTTGCAGGCGCTTTGTTTCGCCTGTGTGCCGGCGAGAAGCCGGAATGCGCTACCGGTGGCCCGTTCGGCACGGGCCATGAGATGCAGGAAACCGAAATTCAGAAAGCGGGCACGGCCCGTGCCGTTTCGGAAAACAGCATGCGCACGTAGTTCAGCGCATCGAGCATGACGCCGTTCTCGCGCACTGAATAGGGATCGCCCTTGACCGACAGGCAAACCGTCTCATCGGCGCTGGCAGCGGAAACCTTGGGGAGGTAGACCCGCGAAACATTCTCGAGCAGGTTCCAGACAACTCGGATCGATACAGGATCGTTCTGCGCGTTGTCGAGAAGCCCTGTGTCCGTGCCGAGGAAAGAAATGGCGTCGTCCAGACCATCATTTACGGCGCAATGGGTTTCGCTGTCATCGTCAAGCGCGTGCGGAGCGCCATCGAATACCATCTTCGACTCATAATACTCGTGGTGAGAGTCAGAAAAATTGCGAACGAATGCGGCATTCCCCAAGGAATTATTCCAGCTGTTCACAGTTTCATTATGCAATGTCGAGGGTGGGTTAAATCTGTGCATCTCAATCTCCGGTCTTGTTTTTTATCGTGGGCCGCGTTTTCTAGAGAGACATTCGTAAAGGCGGTGTTACCTATTTGGTTCGTTCGGCGTATTTAACGATATGTAACGAATAAGACTGTTGAGTATCTGAAGTTTCATCGTGTTTTTACGATCCTGAGCATCGGCTGAAATGCTGTGTAAAAACAAGGAAAAATTTTGCGACGGATCGTGCGGTTTTTTAGAACGATGCCTGAGGGAATCCATGAGAAAAAAGATAAATTTCAATGGCATGGTTTACTTTATATCGGTGGTTGAGGCGGGGTCGATCTCCGGTGCGGCCCGGACGCTTGGCGTGTCAAAAAGCGTTATAAGCAAGGCGATTATCGAACTTGAGGCCTTTCTGCAGACCGATCTGCTGATCAGAACATCAAAACAGATTCTCCCGACGCGGGCCGGCGAGGTGTTCTACAGGCGCTGCAATTCAGGTGTAGAGGCTATTGAGACTGCTTTTCTCGATACGCAGAATCATGGCTCCATCCCCCAGGGCAAACTCCATATCCTCGCCAATGCCGCGTATGGGCGATATGTCGTCCTGCCGGTGGTTCATGCCTTCGCCGCACGATATCCGTCATGCCAGATCAGTTTTGCTCTGGGCGACGACGTGTCCGAGGCCACGATGACGTGGTTCGATGTGGCGATACGCACCCGTCCCTTCGACGATCCTTCACTGCATGTGCGACGGATCGGGGGGTATGAGCGGCATCTGGTGGCGGGGCGTGGCTTTATGGATCAGTACGGCCCGGTGGAGAGTTTCGATCAGCTCGCCCTTTTGCCGTTCATTGGCTATGTCGATGATCCCGGGCGGGATGGATGGCGCCTGTCTGCCGGGGGTGAGCCCCGCGGTCTGGGATCGAGCCCCTATCTGTCGCTGGGGCCAATCAACCTGATTCTTGAGAGTCTGATGGCCGGGCAAGGCTATTCGGTTCTGCCGGATTTTCTTTACGATCATCCGAGTGTTGCGTCGCAGCTGGTCAAGATCCTGCCTGAGTGGTCAGCCCAGAGCGGTGATATTCTGGCCTATGCCTACCCGACAAAACAGCGTTCGGCAGCGGTGCGTCTGTTCATCGATTGGATGAGCTGCGCCGCCCATGGGCTGCCCTTTCCCGATTGAAGGGGGGGCAGCGTGGGGCGGTCAGTCGCCCAGAGGGGCGCGGCTCAGCGCAGGATCCAGCGATGACGATCGCCTGAGCGCTGCTCCCAGCCGCGTCTTTCCAGCTCGGGGGTGCTGTGCTCCTCCTCGGGATAGCCAACGCAGAGATAGGCCATGAACTGCCAGTGCGGATCGGCATCCAGAAGCGGGTTCATATGCGCCGGGTCGAGAATGGACACCCAGCCCAGCCCGACATTATGGGCCTGCGCTGCCAGCCAGAAACCATGAATGGCCATGACCGCCGACCACTGGACTGTTTCAGGCATGGTCATGCGCCCCAGACCGCGCCCCTGAGCGGGGTCGGGGTCACAGAAGATGGCAATGTGATGCGGGGCATCTTCAAGCCCTGCGAGCTTGAGGCGGGCATAGGCCGTGTTATCCGTGACGCCTCTTGCGGCAAGAGCCTCGGCATTGCGCAGCATGAACTCCTGACGCACGGCCTCGCGGCGCTCGGGCGCGTCGATGCGCATGAAACGCCATGGCTGGCTGAGTCCCACCGACGGAGTGGCGCAGGTCACCGCTAGCAGATGGTCGAGCACCGATTCAGGGACAGGGTCGCGCCGGAAATGGCGGACATCGCGGCGCCACTGGAACAACGTGTCGAGCCTGTCGCGAAAATCCTGATCGAAAACCGGCGCACTGGTACAGGCGGGGGGGCTCATGAGCATACTCCACAAAACAAGGCGAGCAGGAAGCCGCCCTGTATCAGGCACCCCAGACGGTAGAGTGTGAGGGCGCGGGCAAGATCGCGGGTGTCGGCCGTCATTTTCCCATCGCCCATCCAGGAATCGGCAATGACTGTGCCACCATACTGCCTGGGGCCTGCCAGACGCAAAGCCAGCGCGCCAGCCATGGCTGCTTCCGGCCATCCCGCATTGGGGGAGCGATGGTGGGAGGCATCACGCCATACCGTGCCCAGGGCACCCCGTGTCGAGTAGCCCGGTGCCAGACTCGCCAGAACGAGCCAGAGCGCGGTCAGACGGGATGCCGGGATATTCACGCAGTCATCGCAGAGCGCTGCTGCGCGTCCGAAAGCCTCATGGCGCGGCGTCATATGGCCGATCATGCTGTCTGCCGTATTGATGGCCTTGTAGGCCACTGCGCCGGGCAAACCGAAAACGGCCAGCCAGAAGACAGGCGCCACAACACCATCAGAGAAATTTTCGGCCAGACTTTCCGTGGCAGCGCGAACCACGCCGGCGAGATCAAGAGCCTCGGGGTCGCGTCCGACAATCATCGCGACCGCCTTGCGCCCACCGTCAAGGCCAGCTGCGCGCAGCCCGGTCAGAACAGCCCGTACATGATCATGAAGGGATCGCCCGGCAATCAGTGTGCTGGCCGCGCAGATTTCGAGGCAGAAAGTGACCGGCATTGGCAGGACGGCACGGGCAAGAGTCTGTGCCCCGATCGTAAGCCCTGTCGGGACAGCGATGATGAGGACAAGTGCCAGCAAACCACGCGCCCGGACATTGATGATCGAGTGTTGCCTTCGGGGGGGGGACGCGCAGGAGGGGAGAACGAGCGGATTGAGCCCCTTATCCAGTGCCGTGATCAGTCGGCCAATCCATGTTACCGGGTGGCCAATGAGGCGGAACAGGGCGTCCGGATACCCGAACACGCTCTCTGTCACGAGAGCGCAAAGGGTCAGGAGAAGGAACATGGAGCAAGATGACCGCAAAGCATGAGGAACGGCATCATAGCATGACGCCCTGGCCCGCGCATGGGGGCCAACTGAGCACGCTGGCGCATCGCTTTCCGCAGGCTCCCACCCCCCTGATCGATCTTTCAACCGGCATCAATCCGTTCGCCTATCCCTTCACCCCGCCCGGGGCGGATGCTCTCTCGCGCCTGCCTGATCCGGCGGAGGAAGAGGCGCTGCGTCTTGCGGCATCACAGGCTTACGGCGTGTCGCCAGACCATGTGCTGGCGGGTCCGGGTACGCAGATGCTGATCGGGTTGTTGCCCATCCTGCTCTCGCGGCTGCAGAGCGTAGAGGGTGTTCGTATCCTGACACCCACCTATAGCGGGCACGAGGCCGCCTGGGCAGCAGCGGGGGTACCGATCACCTTCATTCCGCATGGTGCATCCCTGCCGATGCCGGGACGAAACATCGTTACAATCATCTGCGCGCCCAATAATCCGACGGGGCACGTTCTGAGTGCCGGAGAGATGGCCTCTCTCGCTGAAAGTCACGGCCATGCGGACGGGGTACTGGTCATTGACGAAGCCTTTGCCGATTTCCAACCCGTCAGTGCAGCATCCCTGCTGCCGCACAGGGCCCTGATCGTCTGTCGCTCTTTCGGCAAGACCTATGGTCTCGCGGGGGTCCGTCTTGGCTTTCTGCTGGGTACCCATCCGGTGCTTCATGCCATGCGGGAAGTCATGGGCCCTTGGGCCGTCAACACGGCGGGTTGCCAGATCGGGCGAGAGGCGCTGCTGGACACGGCCTGGCGCGACTCGATGGGCCTACGTCTCGCGCATCAGACGCAAATCCTGCGCCATATGTTGCATGATGCTGGCCTGTCATTTGTGGGAGGAACGCTGCTTTTCAGCCTCTGGCGAACGGCCCATGCCCAGGAGATATGGGAAAGGCTGGCGCAGGCCGGAATACTGGTGCGACGCTTTGCATGGGATGAAACCCTGCTGCGTTTCGGCCTGCCTGCGGACGAGGCCGCTCTGACCCGTCTGACCAAAGCGCTGGCAAGCCCGGCAAGCTGAACGATCCCGACGCGTGAGAAGCCGGGTTGTGCAAGGGACTCTCTGTGCCACGAGAGGCGATCTCTGATTGCTTCGCGCAAGGGCCGCCGGTATCCTTGGCCCATCATGAGCAATCTCTCCTCTTCCGACGTGGCTGGGTCGAGCCACGGCCTTGAACTACGCCCGATCGATCTTGGCGGCGGTGTCGTGATCGAGACGCCGGTCATTCTGGCGCCGATGTCGGGTGTTACGGATTTGCCCTTCCGTCAGCTGGCGCGTGATCTCGGTGCCGGGCTGGTGGTGTCGGAAATGATCGCCTCATGGGCCATGGTGCGTGAGAACGAGAACACCCTGCGCATGGCGCGCAGCGCCGAGAACGGCCCCAACTCCGTTCAGCTGGCAGGATGTGACCCCGAGGCGATGGCGCAAGCTGCCAGGATTGCCGTGGATCAGGGAGCCGACCTGATTGACATCAACTTTGGCTGCCCTGTGAAAAAAGTGGCGGTAGGGCAATCTGCCGGATCCGCGCTCATGCGTGATGAGGTCAAGGCTGCGGCCTTGCTGGAAGCCACGGTCAAAGCCGTTTCAGTACCGGTAACGCTGAAGATGCGCATGGGGTGGGATCATCAGTCGCTTAATGCCCCGCGCCTGGCCCGCATTGCCGAAGATGTCGGTATTCGCCTTGTGACCGTCCACGGGCGTACGCGCCAGATGTTCTATAACGGCACGGCAGACTGGCATTTCGTTCGCTCGGTCAAGGAAAGCGTTTCTCTGCCTGTGATCGTCAACGGGGATATCGTTTCCATCCAGAATGCCCGTGATGCGCTGGCGGCCTCGGGGGCGGATGGCGTGATGATCGGTCGCGGTTGCTACGGGCGGCCGTGGTTCCTGGCCCAGGTGGCGCAGTCGCTTCGTTCGGGCGAGAACATGCCGGATCCGGACCTTGAGACAGAGAAAGCCATCGTTCTGCGCCATTACGGGATGATGCTGGACCATTTCGGCGAGCGCCCCGGCCTTCGTCTCGCCCGCAAGCATGTCTCCTGGTACTCGCACGGCCTTCCCGGTTCAGCCGCGTTTCGTGCCAGCATCAACAAGATGGATACAGCGCAGGATGTGATCGGCCACCTCACGGCGTTCTATGACCAGCAGATCGCCAACGGGGTCGTGCGCGACCGTGAATCCACGCATCAGCGCCCCGATTCCGGTGATGCGGTCGAAGAAGCTGCCTGAATGACGCGTTTTCTGCATCATGATGCGTCCCTTTATCCCGGACTTCTGCATTCTCTGAATGAGAGAGATCTGACCGCGCCTTGCCTTGCCGGCCCTGGCCCGTCGGGCACATGATGATCGCAACCGTGTCAGTGCGTTCCTGATGCCGTACGATCGCGCCTCTCCCGGCATGCTTTCTGAAAATGCAGAGCCAGATTTCCGAGGCGCGGCGAACGTGGCGCCTCATGCCTTGAAGCATCCCGCACCGGCTAGTCTTGGTTTTGACGGGCAGTCTGAAGCGGTCCGACAATTGCGAGATCGGCTTGATGCCTGCCTGCCGACGCTCGACGCACTCATGCTGTGCGGTGAGGCAGGCAGCGGCCGAACAAGAGCTGCACGTTATCTCTGGGTGCAGTCTGCCCGACCGGGGCGCTTCGTGCCGGTCATTGACCGCCTTTCCTTTGAAGAGGCTCTGGCGGATCAGGCCGGGTGCCTGTTCATTGGTGAGGTCGGCCTTGTCGAGCCAGGCCTGCAAGCCAGCCTGCTTTTGCTGTTGTGCAATAAACGGACCAATGAACGCCCGGTGGTGATCTGCACCAGTACATGGACGCCTGCGCGCCTTGTGCAGGATCGCCGCATGGATGAGGCCCTGGCGACCCTTTTGAGCCGGCACTGTGTCACCGTTCCGGCCATGCGGGAGCGCCACGACGATATGGGGGCGCTTTGTGCCGTCTGGGCCGAACAGAATGGCGGAGAGGCGGTTTTTCATCCGGATTGCGCCGCCTGGCTGGCCCAGCAGGACTGGCCCGGTAATTTCCGTCAGATACGCCAGCTCCTGTCTCACGCTGCGCAATCCAGGGCAGGCGGGGTCGTGACGGCGTCGCGTCTCGCTGCGCTGCATCGGGTGGACACAACGGCTGATGCCGCCTCTTTTCAGGGGCTTCTGGCGCGTTATCTTCCCTCCATGCTCGATCTTGAAAGCGATGTTCAGGGGTCGCTTCATGCCCGCGTGCTGGCAGAGGTTGAGCGACCTTTGTTCCGCCTTGTGCTCAGGGCGACAGAGGGTAATCAAATCAGGGCGGCTGCCCTTCTTGGGATCAATCGCAATACGCTGCGTAAACGGCTGCAGCTTCTAGGCATCGAGACAGGGCGCACACGGTCATGACAGACAGGGACAAGCCCATAATCACGCATGCGTCCACCCCCTTCCCGGATGATGCCATACCTGGGGTCGGATCGCAGGCAGAGCATGACTCTGCCTTCCTGCGGGTTATACGGCGTGTCAGCCGTCTCAAGACGGCGATGGTTCTGGCCTGTGCGGCGCTGGTCCTGCTGATCACGACATTTGTCGTTCTGGCGCGTGGCCTCTCCTTTGCTTACCGGCCCCAGATCGAATCCGTCGTGTTCCTGCTCGATTTCGTGGTGCTGCTTCTTCTGGGGGCGGCTGTCATCATGCGCGTCGGGCGCATGCTTGCCGAGCGCCGTACCGGTCTGGCCGGGGCGCGGCTCCATGTCAGGCTGATTACGCTTTTCGGCGTGGTCGCCGTGGCCCCGACGGTGGTGATCGGGGGGCTTGCAGCCCTCTTCTTCCATTTTGGGATCCAGATCTGGTTTTCCAACCGGGTGAACACGGCGCTGACCGAAGCGCGTGACGTGGCAGCAGGCTATCTGCAGGAGCATAACGACAACATCCGCACCGAGGCCTTTGCCCTCGCGAACATCATCATCACCGCCAATAATGACGAGATGTATCGCCACGGCGTGGATCTGATGCGTGATCCGGGTCAGCTCGGGATGATGCTGGATGTGGAAGCGACTGAACGCGGCCTGAACGAGGCCGTGGTGTTCGATTCCTACACTAACAAGGTGGTGGCCTCGGGTGGGCTGGCAGCCTTGCAGGGCAAGCAGCTTGCCCTGCCGCCCAAGGATGCCACGACCCTCGCGCGCACCAATGACGTGGCGATTCTCGATAGTCCGGATGAGCGCACTGTGCGCGCTGTCGTCAGCCTTGGGCCGAGTTCCGGGCTGATGCTGGTCATTACACGCCCGGTCGATGCCAAGATTCTTGAGCATATGCGCCATACCGATGCAGTCGTTTCGGAATATCAGCGTCTCGATGCGCATCGCTCGGCCATACAGGTGAGCTTTGCGCTGATCTTTGCGCTACTGGGCCTGCTGGTGCTCAGCATCGGCATGCTGACGGGGCTGGTTCTGGCCAAACAGATTACCCAGCCTCTCGGGCTCCTGATCCTTGCAGCGCGACGGGTGAGCGAGGGCGATCTGAGCGTGCGTGTGCCCGAAGCACGGGCCCGCGACGCCCGGCGTGATGATGAGGTTGGTACGCTGTCGCGTGCCTTCAACCGCATGACCGATCAGCTTTCGACCCAGCGCACGGAGTTGATGGAAGCCTATGAGCAGATTGATGAGCGGCGTCGCTTCACCGAAACGGTGCTTTCGGGTGTGTCGGCCGGCGTGATTGGTCTCGATGCGCATCAGGTGATCGAATTACCCAATCGCGCCGCCTCCAGACTGCTCCAGCGTGACATGGACAGTGGCAAGGGGCAGGCCCTGCGCGATGTTGTACCGGAATTCGGCACCATGCTCGATCAGGCGCGGGCAGAGCCCGGAGAGGCGCACACCGCGGAAATCCAGATTGATGTCGCTGAGAGAGGGGCTGTGCTTGGCGATGGCCCCAGTGTGGGTACATCCGGCCGCACGCTTCTGGTGCGTGTGGTGGGTGAGCAACGAAGCGATGATTCGACAGGCTATGTGGTCACGTTCGATGATATCACGGCGCTTCTGGCGGCCCAGCGCAAGGCAGCCTGGGCCGACGTGGCCCGACGCATCGCTCACGAGATCAAGAATCCACTGACGCCCATCCAGCTCTCGGCAGAGCGGCTGAAGCGTCGCTTCCTGCGCGAGATCAGTTCCGATCCGGAAACATTTGGTCAGTGCGTGGATACCATTGTGCGTCATGTTGGCGATATCGGGCGTATGGTGGATGAATTCTCGTCTTTTGCCCGCATGCCGCAACCCGTTCTCAAGAACGAGGATCTGTCGCGTCTGGTGCGAGAAGCTCTGGTCCTCCAGCGCAATGCTCATCCCGAGATCATCTATGACACGACCGATATGCCGGCTCGTGGTCCTCTCGTGCATTGCGACAGACGTCTGATTGGCCAGGCCCTGACCAATTTGCTGCAGAACGCCGCCGATGCCGTGGCCATGGCGGCGAAGGAACGTGAGGAGCAGGGCGACACCAGTCAGATGGACGGACAGGGCGAAGCGGGGAATGAAAGGCGGGCGACCCAGGGAAGTATACGCGTGGCCCTGGGGGTTGCGGGGGGAGAAGCCATGGTGCAGGTCATTGACGACGGCATCGGTTTGCCTTCTGTTGACCGCCACCGCTTGACGGAACCGTATATCACGCACAAACCGAAAGGGACGGGGCTGGGGCTCGCCATCGTTAAGAAGATCATGGAGGATCACACAGGTGGGATCAGGCTGGAGGACCGACCGGACGGACGTGGAACCGTCTCGACGCTCACCCTGCCTGTGCGCGAGGTGTCCGATGCACAGCCCGACCTTATGGTCCAGACGAGCAGGGAGCAGTGAACTTCTGATGAGGAATGCGCATGGAGCATGAAATCCTGATCGTCGATGACGAGCCGGATATCCGGCTTCTCATCGAGGGGCTCCTTCGTGATGAGGGATATGAAACGCGCGTTGCCGCCAATTCGGATCAGGCGCTGGCAGCGTTCCGGGCGCGTCGTCCGTCGCTGGTCATCCTCGACATATGGCTGCAGGGATCGCGCCTTGATGGCATCGATCTGCTCAAGACGATCAAGGCGGAGGAGCCGGGTCTGCCGGTCGTCATGATTTCCGGCCACGGCACCATCGAGACTGCCGTTTCGAGCCTTCAGCACGGGGCCTATGATTTCATTGAGAAGCCGTTTCAGGCTGATCGTCTGATTGTTGTTGTCCAGCGCGCGCTGGAAGCCGCGCGCCTTGAACGCGAGAATGCCGAGCTGCGTCTGCGCTCGGGAAACGAGACGCTGCTTTTCGGTGATGGCCCCGGCATCAGCGCCGTGCGGGGGCAGATCGAGCGTGTGGCGCCTACCAATTCACGCGTGCTGATTACGGGCCCCGCAGGATCGGGCAAGGAAATCGCAGCGCGTATGGTTCATGCCCGCTCGCGCCGCGGCACGGGGCCGTTTATCGCCCTGAACTGTGCAACGCTCGCGCCAAACCGTTTCGAGGAAGAGCTTTTTGGCATCGAGGGGCAATCCGATGGTGTGATGCGCCGCACCGGCGTGCTGGAGCGTGCCCATAAGGGAACGCTGCTGTTGGACGAAGTGGCGGACATGCCACTGGAGACCCAGGGCAAGATCGTGCGCGCGTTGCAGGACCAGACGTTCGAGCGGTTGGGTGGTTCGACAAGGGTCAAGGTGGATGTGCGTGTGATCGCCACCACAAACCGCGATCTTCAGGGTGAAATTGCCTTGGGGCGTTTCCGAGAGGACCTTTACTACCGTCTGGCTGTGGTGCCGCTGCGTCTGCCCTCCCTGCGTGAACGTCGTGAGGATATCCCGTCCCTTGCGCAGCATTTCCTGCGTCGTTACGCCGAGAATGCCGGTCTTGCGCCGCGCGAGCTGTCGGTCGATGCGCTGGCTGCGCTGCAATCCTATGAATGGCCGGGGAATATCCGGGAGCTGCGCAATCTTATGGAGCGCCTTCTGATCATGATGCCCAATGGTCAGGATCTCATTCGCGCCGATATGCTGCCCAGCACGGTCAGCCAGGGCGCCCCCTCCATGACGCGTCTCGATGCGGGCGCGGATGTCATGGCGCTGCCCCTTCGTGAGGCGCGCGACCTGTTTGAAACGCAATATCTGCAGGTGCAGCTCTTGCGTTTTGGCGGAAACATCAGCCGTACTGCGAATTTTGTCGGGATGGAGCGTAGCGCCCTTCATCGCAAGCTCAAGCAGCTTGGCGTGACACCTGAAGACCGGACTTTGTGAGTCTGGAAACCCTATCTCAATAAAGATAAGGTAGGGGCCATAAAGCCGGGAGCCTGTTTCACGCGTTGTCTCCCGGCCCCCCGGACAGGGGCCCCTGCAAACACCTGAAAAGAAGAAGAGCAATCTTGGCCAGAGCAAACCCCACCCCATCGCCCCAGACCGCCCCCTTTGCCGAATTCCAGGAGGGTGAAACCGTACAATCCCTCTTCCTCCAGCATCTGCAGGAACATGCGCTTCCCGTGACGGTTTTTCTCGTCAATGGCGTGAAATTGCAGGGCGTCATCCCTCAATTTGATCATGAGACGATCATTCTGCGTCGTGACGGCCACACCCAGCTTGTCTACAAGCATGCGGTGAGCACGATCATGCCTGTCGCTCCCTTGGCGCTTTTTGCTCAGGATGGCGAACTGAGCCTTTAAGGACTGGAGTTTCCCCAAGACGTGTCAGTGACGACAAGTACGACACCCCCCGCGACACGCGCTGCGGTCATTCTACCCTGGGCGCGCCCGACACCCAACGACGAGTTCCGTGCTGCGGAAGCCCGTCTTGAAGAGGCTGTCGGGCTGACGTCTTCCATTGGTCTCGTTGTCGTCAGGCAGGCTGTTCTGGCGATTCGTGCGGTTCGCCCTGCGACCCTGTTCGGCAAGGGGCAGGTCGAGCAACTGGCCGAGCTGGTGCACGAGAATGACGTCAAGGTCATGATCGTGGACGCCAAACTCTCACCCGGCCAGCAGCGCAATCTCGAGAAGGCGCTGGACTGCAAGGTGCTCGATCGCACCGGGCTCATCCTGGATATCTTTGGCGCGCGCGCAGCGACCCGTGAGGGCGTATTGCAGGTCGAACTTGCGCATCTGGAATATCAGCGCTCCCGTCTCGTCAGGCTGTGGACTCATCTTGAGCGTCAGCGCGGTGGTTTCGGCTTTCTTGGCGGTCCTGGTGAAACCCAGATCGAGGCTGACCGTCGCATGATCGACGAGCGGCTGGTCAGACTGCGCAAGGATCTCGATCAGGTACGCCGCACGCGTGGTCTGCATCGCTCCGCCCGCAAGAAGGTGCCCTTCCCGGTGGTCGCTCTGGTGGGTTACACCAACGCGGGCAAATCGACGCTGTTCAATGCACTGACCGGCTCCGCCGTGCATGCGCAGGATCAGCTTTTTGCGACGCTGGACCCGACCATGCGGGGTTTGCGTCTGCCGTCAGGGCGCAGGGTCATTCTGTCCGATACGGTCGGGTTCATCAGTGAATTGCCTACCGAGCTGGTTGCGGCCTTTCGTGCGACACTCGAAGAAGTGGCCGAGGCTGATATCATCCTCCACGTGCGCGATATTGCTCACCCGGATAGTGCCGCCCAGCGTGCTGATGTCATCAACGTGCTGGATGGCATGGTGCGCGATGGCATGCTGGATGAAAACTGGCCCGAGCGAACCATCGAGGTTCTGAACAAGGCCGACCTCATGGGCGGTATCGAGGCTGTGCCGCGTCATCCCGGCTGTGTGGCCATATCGGCCATGACAGGCGAGGGGCTGCCCAATCTCTATTCGATGCTCGATCAGCATATGACGGCGTCGATGAGCCTGACACGTGTGAGCCTTGATATCAGCAACGGTGCCGCGCTGGCATGGCTTTATGAGCATGGCGAGGTTCTGGAACGTCTGGACCAGGAAACCGAGATCACACTCGATGTCCGATTGTTCGAACAGGACCGGTCACGCTTTGGCCAACTCTACCCGGATTGCCTTGTATCTGCCTGAAATCCTCCTGATAGTGGATTGAGGGAGGATAACGGTCTCTCCCAGGGAGGAACGATTGAGCGAGGGTGAGGCGATCATGACACCGGTGCGGACACGCACCGTGACGCGAGCGGTGCTGGAGGATCTGTCCGTGATCGCCCGTGATGCGGCGACACGGATCATCATGCCCCGTTTTGGTCGTCTGTCCGAAGCTGACATACGTACGAAATCGTCCCCATCCGATCTGGTGACGATTGCGGACATCCTCTCGGAAGAATTTATTGCGGGGGAGCTGGCGCGCCTGTTGCCAGAGGCTGTCCTGATTGGCGAAGAGCGATGCTGCACCCAACCGGCCCTGATCGAAGAAGCCGGTAGAGCCCCGCTAAGTGTGACCATCGATCCTATCGATGGCACAGCCAATTATGCCGCCGGCTTGCCGGTTTTTGGCGTGATGATGGCGGTTCTCGAGCACGGCGTGCCGGTTGCGAGTGTCATTCATGACCCTGTCACAGGCAGTTCTGCCCTTGCCCTGATGGGTGAGGGCGCCTGGACGGAGGACCCTTGTGGGGCAACCCGTCCCATGCGGGCGGCACGGCCTTTTTCCCGTATTGAGGATGTAACCGGAAAAATTGCCTGGCGTACGCTGCCCATGGGTGACACAGAGCGCGCCGACCAGGCGCTGCGTTCCATGACCGGTTTATGGGATTTGCGCTGCGCCGCGCATGAATATCGCCTGGTGGCAGGGGGGCACGGGCATGTGTTGGCTTATAGTCGCACATGTCTGTGGGATCATTGCCCGGGTTGGCTGCTTATGCTTGAAGCAGGGGCTTATGGTGCGCGTTTGAACGATGTGCCTTACCATCCTGCGGTGCCGGGAAGGGGCCTGCTTTACGCGCCCGACCGAGCGTCCTGGCAAATGGTCCGTGACGCCTTGGCCTTGTCCTGCTGATCCTGCTTCAAGTATCTGTGTAAGCAGAAACTGCCTTTACCAGATTGCGTTCATTATTCGTGAACACAGGAGAGGTTTTATGGCCGTTCAGGACCCAGTACTTTATGCAGTCTGCGATGGAGAAAAGGCACGCTTTCTGCGCTATGATGGCCAGCAGATGCGTACAATCCAGCGTTTTGGAGCCCACGACAAGGCAACGGACGCAGCGGGTGATGTCGCTTCGATAAAAGAGCCGCGTTCGGATCCGAAAGTGCAGGTCAAGGAGCGGTTCGCCAGACAGATTGCAGATGAAATCGAGACGGCACTGAACGACAACCCTGCCCTCGAGGGGCTCGTGCTTGCGGCGGCACCCCACGTGCTTCACGACATACGCGAGCATCTGTCGAAAGCGACCAGCAAGAAGTTGATCAAGAGTGAGAGCAAGGATCTGACGAATATCCCCGATCAGGATCTTCTGTCACATTTCGACCGCCCCGCGACTGGCTGGCCAAAACCCTGAGCCAGGTTTTGGTTCCCTTGAGGGGTGCAGGACTTTTCTCAAACGCCCGGCTTGGTGTGCCGGGCGTTTTGCATATACAGCAAAGATTTAAAGATCAGCTAAAGACTGACGGTATGGAAAATTCTTCCCATTCGAGTTTGACAGGACGATCCAGTTCATAGTGGCCTGTAGGATGAGAGCGGAGGTACCCTAGCCGGGAACGTATGTGGTAGTGATGATTGCGCGCGCTTTTCTCAAGCGTAAATCCGCAGTCACGTGGCACGTCTGACGTAAGTATCTTCCCGTCCTGCTCATAAAGATAGGTCGCTTCCATGCCGGTTGTGATTTGCATCAGATAATATCCGCCGGACTTGCGTATCTCCACCTCCGGACAGTTGGGTGTAGGCCCAAACAGATCTCGACCAGAAAATTCTCTCGTAATGAAATCGTAACATAAAAGGTGACCGTGAAATCCTAGGGGTGCGCGAGTAAACTGTCGCAACGCGGCACTGGCCAAAATATTTCGGTCGAGTTCCTTACTATATCTTGCCTGCAGAAACGGTAGACTGAGACAAAGGCAGGCTTCCTCGAACTTGCCTTTCTCAGAAAATCGATGCGATAGGCGCGCCATATCCAAAGTTCTTCCCAAAACCGGTTGCATATTTCCATGCATTAAAGATCTGTTGGATAATATCGCGCTTAGAGCTCTCTCTGGATGGTAATGAATATTACGCAGGAGTAAAGTGTTAAGGGTCGAGGAACTCGTTTTACGTTCCTTTGCATAGACCGCTTTTATCTCCTGATCGGAACCGTACGCGAGCGTTCGGATCATGCGCCCGAATTTCGCGCTGCCTTGTATTGTCAGATGTACGTCGTGCTGGGAATAGAAACTCTGGAGCAATGTTACATTGCAAGAAGCGAGCTTTTCTTCGATTAGTCGTGCGTGTGGTCGGGATCATAAACGATGAAAACGCGGCCAGATACGTTCTTCGGGTCGATTTTCATTCCCTTCATGCGTTTGCAGAAATATTTGTCGACATGGGCTTGTTCAATATTACATATATCTGGATCGAGCGAATATTTCGGGCACATCAAAAAACTGTCTTTGCGCCAATTCGACGGGACCAATTGAGAGCTGGGTGGCCACCCATAGAGTAACCAAAAACAATACTATTATTTATGCCATGCAATTTATTATTTATTATTGTGATAACATCATCAACTTCGTTGAATATATACCATTTCGAATATTTTGCTGTTACACCAATACTTTTTACATTATTAAATCGCAACGGTTTTTCAGCGAAAAAATTACTGGTCGCGTGCTGGCATTGTTCGGCGGGCTCAAAGGTAATTACCGCATAATCGGAATCACCAGCTATTTCGTGGACGACCAGATCGTCACCTTCGAAGATAACAGCCATTACGCCTTTCCCCTGATAACAAGCCTTAACGAGGTACAGATCTATAAGGAAAAATAAAGTAATATAACGTTTCCATCATACAAACGATTCCGATAAAATACTATGTATCGCGTATATTAACAGACTATATATCGTGTTGAACAACAAATATTTTATTATCTCAAATATGAGAAATAAATATCATATCTATACACAATAGTCTCTCTGAGGAGGAGAGCAGGAGAAAAGCGCACGCTGCGTTTGTCGCTGGGTCGGGAAGACGATAACGACGATCCCTAGTCAAACTCGGTAGTACTGCCAGCAACGTTGCAGCGCACATCGCAGGTTGAACCGATCGCGATGTGCGTAGAGAGCGTCAGTCCGGGAGTGGTTCGTCCGAGCCGAAAAACTCATGGTGCAGGTGCGCGCCTGGGATGCCGAGTTGGCGCAGGCCACCAATCAGGTCACGTTGGAAGCCTCTGGGACCACAGACGAAGACATGCGTGTCGGCCTCCATCTGGTCGAAAATCCACTGGGCCGAGATATGCCCTTTATGGCTTGGCACTGGCAGGTTGTTGCCCTCGCCCGAACTGCTGAACAGATCGATCCGGCAAGCTTCCGGTTTGGTCGCGGCGTCAACGAAGGTAGATTTGAAGGCCATGCGGGCAAAATCGTGATCACCGTGTACCAGCCGTATTGCTGCACTGCTTTTGCGGTCGCCTGCCGCCAGGATCATGCTCATGAAGGGCGTGATACCAATTCCCGCGCTGACCAGAATGACAGGCGACGTGCCGCTTCGGGCGAGTGTGAAGTCTCCGGCGGGCGGCGCCACATCGAGTGCGTCACCCTCCTTGAGCACGTCGTGGAACCAGCGCGATACCTTGCCCAAGGGGTCACGCTTGACCGAAATCCTGTAGCCGCTCGAATCGGGCGCACTTGAAATGCTGTAACTGCGCCGCGTGGAAAGGCCATCACGGTCCAGGCGGAATGTCAGGAACTGGCCGGGCTCCTGGCGCAGAACCGGCTTGCCGTCCACAGGTACCAGCCAGAAAGAGGCAACGGCATCACTCTCTTTCGTTTTGGAGGCAACCCGGAACGTGCGCCATTCACGCCATCCACCGGGCAGCGCTGCGCGCTCAGCGTAAATCCTGGCTTCCCGATCAATCAGGACATCGGCGAGAAACCGGTATGCATCTGCCCACGCGTCGATAATCTCGGGAGTCGCGGCATCACCCAGCACTGTCTTGATCGCGCCCAGAAGCGCCCTGCCTACCACGGGGTATTGCTCGGGTTTGACCATGACGGCGACATGACGCTCGATGATAAGACTGAGTGCGGCCTTCAGCCTTTCAGGGTGTTCGATATGCCGTGCATAGCCCAGAACCGCTGCCGCTAATGCGTGGGGCTGACGACCATTGGCCTGATCGGTCTGATTGAACATGGCTGCAATCGCAGGATCGCGCATCAGAGCGCCATACATGGTCTTTGTGATCTCTACACCATGGGCCTCCAAAGCGGGGATTGTCGCCTTGACGATACCAGCAGTGCCGGATTTGAGCGGTGTGATCATCCTTCGACTCCTAAAAGATGCAAATAACATACATCTTTTAGGATGAATGCACTTAACATGTAAATATGATATATCTTCAAATATGCGCCTGACCCTTCATACCGATTATGCCCTGCGCACCCTGTTCTACCTCGCCCTCAATCCTGATCGCCGTGTGTCGATTCATGAGATTGCCCAGCGCTACGACATTTCCGAGAATCATCTCGTGAAGATTGTGCACCGGCTGGGGCAGGGAGGGTTCGTTACGACCATGCGTGGGCGTGGAGGCGGCCTCGTGCTTGGCCGCCCTGCTGAAGAGATCAATATCGGAGCGCTTGTGCGCTTTACCGAGGAGGATATGGCCCTCGTCGCCTGCTTTCAGACGGGCCAGACCTGTCTTCTCACCGGCGTCTGCCGATTGCAGGGGGTGCTGGGCGAGGCGCTGGAAGCATTCATGGCCGTGCTGGATCGGCAAAGCCTTGCCGATCTTGTTGCGTCGCCAGGGCGGGAGGCTCTGGCGAAACGCCTCCACGGTTCACATTGAAAGAAGGGGCTCGTCTGACTGCTCGGCGATAAGACCATGACGCCGGCTATGCAGCCCCTCGACGCGAACGGTGATCGATCTGCCTTGGAGCTTATTGACGATTTTCTCCAGAATATCGACCGATGTGATATCCCAGAATGTCGCATCGGCCAGATTGATCTCGACCACTGGCGCTTTTGTCTGGAAGTCGATCGCATCGTACAGCATGTCAGCCGAGGCGAAGAACACCTGGCCGTGCACCAGATACAGATCAGCTTCAGCCGATTGCCGGCTTTCCACACGCAGCATGCCCATGGCCCGCCAGGCAAAGAAAACGCCGCTCAGCAGCACGCCAACCGCCACGCCAGCCGCAAGATCATGCGTGGTGACTGTGACAATCACGGTGATGATCATGACCAGGCTGGAAAGCTTGGGGTGACGCATGAGATCACGCAGCGAGCCCCATGCGAATGTGCTGACTGACACCATGATCATGATGGCAACAAGCGCTGCCATGGGAACACGCGCAACATAGCTGTGCAGGAGGACCATCAGGATCAGCAGGAAGGCACCTGCCGTGAAGGTGGAGAGTCGTCCGCGGCCGCCATAACGAAGGTTGCCGACCGTCTGGCCAATCATGCCGCAGCCTGCGATGCCACCAAAAAGTCCGACCAGTATATTGGAAATGCCGAGCCCGGTGCATTCCATACGCGGTGCGCCGTGGGTGTCTGTGTGGTCATCCACCACACCCGCGGTCATGAGGGATTCAAGCAGACCCACCGAGGCCATCGCCAGTGCATAGGGCATGACAATCTCGAATGTCTCGAGCGTAAGGGGGACATGCGGCAGTATAAAGCCAGGCAGGCCGGTAGGCAGGGCGCCAAGATCAGCCACCACATGCACAGGCATCGGGTACCAGATGGTGATGAGTGTCAGGACGACGATACAGATCAGGGGGGAGGGGATGGCCGTTGTCAGCTTCGGTAGCAGGTAGATGATGGTAAGACCAAGCGCGATCAAGGCATAGGTGTGCCATGTCACATGCAGCATCTGCGGCACCTGCGCCGAGAAAATCAGGATGGCCAGCGCATTGACGAAGCCGGTCTGCACCTCTTTCGAGACGAAGCGCATGAGCACATGCAGTTTCAGCAGGCCGAATACGATCTGCATGGCGCCCGCGACCAGCGTGGCCAGAAACAGATACTGGATACCGTGATGATGCACGAGCGCTGCGGCAACAAGCGCCACCGAACCGGCAGCGCCGGAAATCATGCCTGGTCGGCCGCCTGTAATGGCAATCGCGACGCTGATGACAAATGACGCGTAGAGCGAGACAGCCGGCGAAACACCAGCAATGTATGAAAAGGCAATGACCTCGGGAATGAGCGCAAATGTGCCCACCATGCCAGCCAGCACCTCGCTCAGCGGGCTGAAAGCCCACTGTGCGCGATAAGTCGAGAGGTTCAAGGGACGATTCCTTTCGTCGGTCAAAGATCAGCAGGGTCTCGTCGTATTCCGGCCCGACGCGGCAATGATGTGCAGAACCTAGAAAGAGCCGTCTCCCTTAGCAAGGGGGGCTGTCTGGAATACGTGTCCGGGATTGCGAGTTATGCTGCCCTGATTGGTATCGATCAGCAGAAAGGCAATCGTGCTTCGTGTGTAGCGCGCCTCGGCGGGCGTTGAGGGACAGAGCAACATATCCGGGAGGCATCGCCAGCCAGAACAGGTCGATGGCCGGTTTCCTCTCGGGGTGGAAAAGAATCTCGATAAAGGGACTAGACGACAGCCCTGCATTTCTCTAAATCGGGCGTCGCTGTGTGGCGGATGTAGCTCAGTTGGTAGAGCGCCGGTTTGTGGTACCGGTGGTCGCGGGTTCGAGTCCCGTCATTCGCCCCAGCATTTTCCACAAAATATGATCATAAGAAGCATCGTGAGTGCTCTTGCGTCTCATGTCTGCGCTCTGCTGTACGGTGGTTTCATGCAGTTTGCCGGACTACCCGGTGGTATGCAGAGCATCGAGTAGTCACCGCACCTGAATGTCGGCTCTTTCGAAAACCTGGCACATGATCGTGCATGCCAGGCTAATTTTGCGGATCAAGGGCGCGCGTACACATCCTCAAGACGAATGATATCGTCCTCACCCAGATAAGGGCCGGACTGCACTTCGATCAGTGTCAGCGGGATCCGGCCTGGGTTGGCAAGACGATGGGTGCATCCAAGTGGCAGATAGATGCTCTCGTTTTCTCTTACAATAATCTCATCGCTGTCGCGTGTGACGACGGCCGTACCGGCAACCACCACCCAATGTTCGGCACGGTGAAAGTGCTTTTGCAGGGAGAGGGTATGACCGGGGTCGACATGGATCCGCTTCACCTGAAAACGGTCGCCCTGGATCAAACTTTCATAAAAGCCCCAGGGGCGGTACATCCGGTTATGCGACAGGGCTTCGGCACGGCCTGCCTTGCTCAGGCGGGCGACCATTTTCTTGACATCCTGCGCCCGGTCCCGATGCGACACCATCACGGCGTCTTCTGTCGCGACCACAACAAGATCATCCAGCCCCATAACCGTTGTCACCGGCCCATCGGAGCGGACGTAGCAATTGCGTGTGCCGTCCAGGAACACATCGCCTGACGTCACATTGCCATCGTCGTCCTTGGGGCTGATTTCCCATAGGGCATCCCAGCTGCCGATATCAGACCAGCCAAAACGTGCCGGCACGACGGCGGCATGAGAGGTGCGTTCAGCGACCGCGTAGTCGATGGAGATATCGGGCGAGCGGTTGAATGCTTCAGGGTCGAGGCGTTCGAAGTCGAGATCGGATTTACGGCCTGCAACGGCCTGTTCGACATGGGCGTGAATATCAGGCTCGAAGGTGCTGATTTCGCGCAGAAGGATATCGGCACGCGCGACGAACATGCCTGAGTTCCATGAATAGCGCTGATCCTGAACGAGCCGTGTCGCTGTTGCCAGATCGGGTTTTTCCATGAAGCGCGCGACACTGAAGGCGCCCGATACGTCTGCCAGGGCATCACCGCGTTCGATATAGCCATAGCCGGTTTCGGGTTTGGTCGGCTCGACGCCAAATATCGTGACATAGCCCTTTTCTGCGGTCTCTGCGGCGATGGCCAGTGTCGAGAAAAGGGCGTCCATATCGGTGATGGCGGCATCCGCAGCCATGACCCAGAGAATGGCGTCTGGCATGTGCTCAGCGACGAGAAAAGCTGCCGCGGCAATAGCCGGGGCCGAATTTCGCGCCGAGGGCTCGAGCACGATTCTGGCGTTATCAATTCCGATCGCTCGCAACTGTTCGGCAATGATGAAGCGATGTGACTCGTTGCACACAACAATAGGCGCTTCCAGCCCGGCAGCCATGCCACGCATGGCGGTTTCCTGCAGCAGGGTCTTGTCTGTAAGGAGCGGCCAGAACTGTTTGGGGAAGCTGCTGCGGGACACCGGCCAGAGGCGACTCCCTGAGCCACCGGAGAGGATGATAGGAACAATGCGATGAGGGGTCGTCAGGGATGAAGAAGGCAAGACTCGATCCAGTTGAAATTGCTCTGGAGACTGGGCTGCGGCGGGGCCGCCCGGGCGACACTCTGATGCAGGATTTCCAGAGCCTTGCGGGCTGTCCGTTGCGCCGACCCTAATCCCTAATGGTCAGTCGCGCAAAGAGGTGGCAAGCGTGAGAGCGGTTGCGAGAAGAAGGCGGGCCTGTGTCTGGGTGGCAGCCTCGGCATAAAGCCGTAGTTCTGGCGCATTGCCTGAGGGACGGAAATGCACGACATCCTGCGACGCGAAGGTCAGGCGTAGGCCATCCGTCTCATCGATGTGAACGATGTCACCACAAAGAGCCGCGAAGGCGGGCAGATGCCGGTGGGTGGCCAGTGAGTCGCGCAGGGCCGCGATGGCCTCAAGGCTGCGGTCGGTTGCCAGTGGTGTGATCCGGTCGCTCAACGTGTAGCGCTGAGGCAACGTCGCGGCCAGAGCCGCAAGACCATCCCCGTGGTCGCGCGCAGCCATGAGGGCGCAGAGCATCGGGAGAACCGCATCACGTGTTGGCAGAGCGGCAAGCGCGCCGCCGGGAGCTGTGGCCGTAGGGCGCATGACCGGTGTGGCGAGGAGGAACCCTCCATTGGCCTCATAGCCCACGGAGGGAGCCAGCCCCGATTGCGCGGCTTGCGTCATGGCGGCAACGACATAGGGTGAGCCAATGCGTGTGCGGTGGATCGCGCGAGCAAACCCGGCTTTTTCAAGGGCGGTATTGCTGTTGATGGGTGTGGCAACGGCCTGGGCCCCGAGATAACGGGCGGCGAGAATGCCGAGGATATCGCCACGGAGCCATTGGCCCTGTCGATCCGCAATGAGGGGCCGGTCGGAATCGCCGTCTGTCGTCAGAAGGGCATCGTAAGCCCCTGTCGCTGCCCAGGTGCTGGCCAGAGCGACGTCCTCGGGGCGAACCGCTTCGGTGTCGACCGGCATGAATGTTTCCGACCGGGCCAGCGGCGTCACCCTGGCCCCCAGGGCATCGAGCACGCTGATAAGGCAATCTCTTCCCACGGCGGAATGCTGATAGACGCCAAGGCGAAGGCCCCGCAGCGCATCGGCCCCGAAGAAATCGCGATATCGGGCGATATACGGCGTCAGAACATCAATGGGGTCCGGTAACGTGAAACTTTGGACGAGGGCACCATGGTCGTCGAAAAGTCCGGCAGGGAGCACAACACTTTGCTCCCGCATCCCGGGCTCGTCTTCTTTCAGAAATTCCCCTCGTGCACGGTTGAATTTTATACCGTTGCGATCAGCCGGAATATGGCTGCCTGTCACCATCAAGGACGGTATGCCGCGTGCATAGGCATGAAGGCAAAGAGCAGGTGTCGGCACATAGCCGCAAAAGACCGGCACACCGCCTGCATGCTCAATGGCGGCCGCGCAGGCGGAGAGGATGCGCGGCGTGCTGGGACGCAGATCGCCCGCCAGGGCAACCGGGCAGCCCGGCATGAACTCGCCCAGTGTGCCGAGATGCTGCAGATATCCGAGTACATAGGCAAAACACACGTCATCGCGCATGGCTGAAACAAGGCCACGCGCACCGCTCGTGCCGAAACCGACGCCCGAGCGGGTCATCCAGGCGCCGATTGTGAAGGCGTCAGCCATGGGCGTGCTGCTCCTGCCGTCCGGGTCCGGGCCTAGACGCGCCCATAGCCGAAGCTGTTGCGCGCGCGGGGCGCCAGACGGCAGCATTTCCATCCCCCCTCACCCATATCCGGCGTGTTCTGGTCGGTTGCGGGGGTGAGGTAACCATTGGGCAGCAGCACGTAGTGGGTGATGTGCAGCTCTGGCCCCTTGAGGAAGACATTGCGCCAGATCTTGCCGTCCACCGTATATTCCCTGAGCGTCCATGTGCCATCGAGCGTATCGGCCCGGTTGAACATCATGTCTTCTGCCCAGAATGACTGGCGATGCAGACGATATCGGCCGGATGTCGCGGTTGGGGCGCCATCCAGAACCAGCTCGATCGAGATATTGCCCTGCGGCGTAGGAAGTGGGTTGAACCCGTACCAGTCACCGAAAACCGGCCCTGTCGGGTCGGTGCAGCCCGCCAGTGTGGTGCATGACACCATCGCCAGCATCAGGCAGCCGAGGCGGGACAGGCTTTTCAGGGCGCGGGGTACGGGCTGGGGCATTGGGCGGGTCATGGGCGCATTCCAGAGGAGAAAGGGGCCTGTTCGGAGGCGGGGGAGAAGAGACGGGACAGCCCGACCTCGAGCGGAACTGGCGTTATGCCCAGCCGGTCCTGCATGGGCTGGACGGGAAAAGCCTTGTCCTCGAGCAGGCGTCGTATCTCGGCGCGCCCTATGGTGGGAAAGCCTGGCAGCTTCGCTGCGAGGGGAGCGAGGGCCTCGAGCAAGGGGCCGGGCAGGGGCAGAAAGAGCCGACGCCCCAAACCGGCAGCCTTGAGGATCGCCTCGATGAATTGCCGGTAGGTGACGGCCTCGGGGCCGGCAATGACGAGCGATTCAGGGCCGGTCAGCCTGCCTGTTTCGGCCAGTTCCAGCGCGGCAAGAACCGCGCGTGTCACGTCATCCTGATAGATAGGCTGCACCAGAGAGCGCCCGCCATTGGGCAAGGGAATGACAGGCAGGCGCTTCAGCAGGCTGGCCAGGCGCTGCACGTTGTCCTCACCCTGTGCGCCATAGATCATGGTCGGATGCAGGATCATGCCTTTGCGCCCTGACGCCAGCAGGGCAGATTCGCCAGCCAGTACCCCATTGCCATGCGCGTCCGGCCAGCGCGTGAATTTTCGTGTGCTGCCAAGGGCAATCAGGCTGGCAGTGGCCGGTGCGGCGGCAAGAATGGCAGGAATGAAGCGGGCATGGGCAGTCGAGACGATCCGCACAGCCCCCTCAAGAGCCGTGGCAAGGCTGGTGGCGTCGTTCAGATCGGCCATGCGCGCCGTACGACGTTGGGCGCTTTCGAGTTTTTTCGGGGACCGTATGACGGCAATCACCGTGTCGCCCTGCGCGGCAAGCGCCCGGGCGATAGCGGTGCCGGAGCGACCACTGGCCCCTATCAGATGGATGGGTGACGCCATGTTCAGTGCAGCGTCGTGGAAAGGACGGGCGGTGATGACCAGGCCCGTGCCATGGCAGGATCCTGCGATAGCGGCTTGATCATTCTGATCATGCTCGAATTATCGAGAGGTACTGGCGGTCGGAAGGAGAGCGTCAGGCTTTTCCCTGTAGGGGACTGCACGAATTCGGGGACCGCACTCAGCCCCGGGACCTTCTGTACGACGAAGGCCAGTGACATGAGGAGCGTCGGTTTGAGATCCTCAAGGGTCATGTTGCGCTGGGCGGCGATGCGGGTCAGGAGCGCATCGAGATTGCCCCCCTCATCCGTGTAGGTCAGATCGGTCGAGACGAGGGCGGGCAGATGCTCCGCATCGTAATTCTCGAGATTGTTCATGGCGAGCCGGGCATTGACCGTGAAGGATTTCGGGGTGGTGGCCGTCAGACCGATCATTCCCGCACGCGTGGTCGTGTTGAAGGACATGGTCTGGTTGACCGTGTTGATGTGGATGACCGGGGGCAGGACAAGGGAGAGGGGAAACGCAGGGCTGATCTTGAGAGAGGAATTACGCGTCTCTCCCCGTGTTTCGATCGTCTCGCCTTCTTTCCAGCGGCGCATGTCGCTGGTCTCCGATGTCAGTTGCAGGTTAAGGAATGAGAAGGACAGACCCTTGGTTTCGGTTCTTGCAGGGGTTTCCAGCGCATCGGACAAAAGCGCGACGTGAGCCGGCAGGGTGCCGCCCCTGAATTGCTCCGCCCAACCGACATAACGGGCGTAGCGTATGCCGCTCTCATGCATGTCGGTAATATCAAGGCTGACGGGTGCGGTTGCCTGGTGGGTGCTACGGGACAACAGGCCAGCCACCATGCTGTCTTTCGCGCAAAGCACATGACCTTCATGAAGGCTTCCGGCATTGCCATCATCATGGCCGTAATTATCGAGAGAGGCGTAGCCCATCGTAAACGTGCAACCGCTCGATGCGGTCAAGGCAATGTCATGGATCTGACCATGACGAAAATGAATCTGCGAGGCCGGCGGCAGGGTGACGATATCGCGTTTCTCGCGGCTGAAGGGCGGTAGCAGAAGCTTCTTGAGCGTCACTTCGCCAATGGTACCGCTCACAGGCCCCTGAACTGTCACATGATCAGCATGGATCTGTGAAAAGCTCAGCCCCGTTGCAAGATAACCCGTAGGGTTGTTGATGGTGAGATGTCTTGCCGCGAGGACAATATCGCCGCGGATGAAGCGGGCATTCTCGAAACCGGCACCGCGTGCGAGAAAGCGCGGATAGGCCTGATCATATTCGAAACGTGAGTCGGGTGGCAGGTTGGCACGCAGGCTGGCAAGGGCGCGTTGCAACTCAGCCTTGGATTCGTGGCGTACCCCGATAGCACCCAGACCGATGACAACAAGGCACAGGCCTGCGGCAAGCAAGGGTCTTTTCACGTCAGATCATCCTCTTGAAACGGCCTCAATCGACTGGCTGCATGTTAGTCCGGCTTTGCGACAGGGACAATCTCAGGTATTTTTCATGCGGTATCATGATACCGTTATACAAAAAATGGCGGAAAACAGCCATTTTTTGTATGGTAGCATGAGTCGAAAAAGCTTGACCTGCGAGCGGGCGCGCCCCATAAGGCGCCCCCAATACCAACACATGTTGCTGGATCAGTCAGAATCATGAAGACCACACTTTCGTTGAAGCCTGCAGAGGTGACGAAAGGCTGGACCCTGATCGACGCCGAAGGGCTCGTTCTTGGCCGCCTCGCCACCATCATCGCGACCCGCCTGCGCGGCAAGCACAAGCCCCAGTACACCCCGCATGTCGATTGCGGCGACAACATCGTCGTGATCAACGCCGAGAAGATCGTCCTGACCGGCAACAAGGTGGGCCAGAAGCTGTTCCACTACCACACGGGTCATCCCGGTGGCATCAAGGAGCGCACCATCACGCAGCGCCTCGAGGGCAAGAACCCCGGCAGCGTGATCGAGAAGGCAGTCGAGCGTATGATCACGCGCGGCCCGCTGCAGCGCGCCCAGATGAAGCATCTGTATGTCTATGCCGGTGACAAGCACCCGCATGAAGGCCAGCAGCCGGTCAAGCTGGATGTTGCGTCCATGAACCGCAAGAACACCCTCAATGTGATCGAGGCCTGAGAGATATGTCTGAAACTCAAGAGCGCACAGGTACGCTTCAGGACCTCGCCGGTATCGCTCCTGCCACGCAGGCTGCTCCGGTTCACGAAGTCAAGCGCGATGCACAGGGCCGTTCCTATGCAACGGGTCGTCGCAAGGACGCCACGGCACGCGTATGGGTCAAGCCGGGCAAGGGTGACATCATCGTCAATGGCCGTCCGGTCACGACGTACTTCGCCCGTCCGGTTCTGCGCATGCTGATCACGCAGCCCTTCCTGCTGACGGATCGCTACAACCAGTTCGACGTGTATTGCACGGTCAAGGGCGGCGGTCTGTCCGGCCAGGCTGGTGCAGTGCGTCACGGTATCTCGCGCGCCCTGACCCATTATGACCCCGCTCTGCGTGGCATTCTGAAGGTTGCAGGCTTCCTGACCCGCGACAGCCGCGTTGTCGAGCGCAAGAAGTACGGTCGCGCCAAGGCTCGTCGTTCGTTCCAGTTCTCGAAGCGCTGATACTTCGGGGCTTCGGCCCCGCAGGGATCGACCCGTTTGTGCGGGACGTTTTGGAAAAACCCGCTCTCGCAAGAGGGCGGGTTTTTTTGTGTCAAAAGACCAAGCTGCGCCGATACGGCGCAAAGGTCCCATACAGGCTGGCTCGGCCGTACTGCGGGGTAAAGGGGAGCAGTAATTCCCCCCGGACAGCGCTGGAAGATGAGGCCGCCGCGCACGATATGCGTTCGGATCCTGTTTTCATCCGCATACCTCTCGCATTGGCACTACCCGTCGCAAGTCGATGCCTCCGGATGGATGAACCTGGCTTTCTGGATGTTTGGGTATCTAGCCCTAGGATCTGACACCCCTGCCAACGAGGAACAGCGAGTCGGTTGCACTGATGTACAGGCATGACATCATTCAGGGCGTATCTCAGGTGACCCATTGCCGTCATTGCGTCGGCAGCGTTCCGAACAATAACGCACCTGATCCCAGTCACGAGCCCATTTCTTGCGCCAGGAGAAATGGCGGTGGCACATGGGGCATATTTTCTGAGGCAGATCTGCCTTGTCTGGCCGGGGTGGAATGCGCCCCTTTCCGCGGGCCATGACATTTTTCCTTCGATGAGCGATTTATCAGAACGCCCGAAAGCGTGCAGGTTTTCGTGCCGTTGCGTGACGATCGTTTCATGAAACCCGATCCCGTCTCCGGACGCTTGCCCAGCCATGTGAGCTCGAAGCACTGGCGGTATCCTGTATGCCGCCTCATCCGGAGGAACGGCCCTTGCCCAAAATTACTGCCAGTGACGGAACGACCCTTCATTACGAGGAGCAGGGCAGCGGGCGCCCGCTGATCATGATTCATGGCTGGACATTTTCAGGCCGGTTCTTCCATCGCAATATTCCGGCATTGGCAAAGAAAGCCCGCGTCATCACACTCGACCTGCGCGGGCATGGCGAGTCTGGCAAGCCGGACCACTCCTACCGTATCGCCCGCCTCGCGGCGGATCTGCGCGACCTGATCGCGCAGCTTGACCTTGATGATGTAACAGTTCTGGGCTGGTCCATCGGCTGCCCGATTATCTGGTCTTATCTTGAGCTATTCGGCAAGGCGCATCTGCGTGACGCCATCTTTGTGCAGCAAACGCCGCGTCAGTATTTCTCTGCTGAATGGAAATACGGTCATGCTGCGTGTTACGATCAGGCCGGACTGGCTGAAACCATCCAGAAACTGACCCTGACGCCAGAGGCATTCGACCAGCAGAATCTTGCCGATTGTCTGGCCACCACACTGTCGCATGACGAGCGCACCATGCTCCTGGCCGAAATGGCCAAAAGCCCTGCTCATGCCCGCGCCGCAATGATGGCGGACCATACAGTGCATGACTGGCGAGACCTTTTGCCCCATATCGATCTACCTGCCCTGATGATGGTCGCCCGCAAGGACGCCGTACTCGTGCCTGAAGGCCCTGCCTGGGTGGCGGAAAACATGCCGAAATGCGACGTGCTCCATTTCGAGAACAGCTCCCACATGCTCTTCATCGATGAAACAGCGAAATTCAATCAGGCCGTGCTGGAGTTTCTTGACCGATGAGCCCTTTCCCTTTCGCATTCGGCATGAATCAATTCACCACCCAGCCGTGGTCATTCGAACAGGATGTCGAGCATTATGCCCGCCTCGGCGTGCAGGCGATCGAGATCTGCGAAGCCAAGCTCGATGCGGATAACGCCCCCCGACAAATGGAAATGGCGAAGGAGGCCGGACTTGCCATCAGTGCGGTGCAACCGGCCATCCGCACGTTTTTCGGTAGTCAGATGGCACCCGAGCCACAGGCTACCCAGGCGCGTGTGACGGCTTTTGCGGAAAGCCTGAAGCGCCTTGCACCCTATGCCGAGGGCGCGTCGTTTGTCATGAATACCGGCGCACCACCCAAAGGCGATATGCGACGCTGCCTGGACGAGACGCAAAAACATCTGCGCACTCTCGCTCTGCTTGCGGCCGATCTGGGAGTCAAACTGGCCATCGAGCCACTCAACCCTGTCTCGATCAATGTCGAGACGGCCATCTGGACCATTGATCAGGCATTGGATGTCATCGAGGCCGTTGGGCATCCCTCATGCGGGCTCTGCCTGGATTACTGGAATATCTGGCAGCAGCCCGATTGTGCTGGAGCAATCAGACGGGCAGGCACGGCAATCCTTGTTGTGCAGGCCAGCGACTGGCGCACGCCCCGTTCCGGTATGGACCGTCTCATTCCCGGGGAGGGGGCCATTCCGCTTGGGGCACTGATGAAGGCAACCTACGATGCTGGCTATCGGGGCGCCTGCACAGTCGAAATTTTCTCTTCCGGCGTTGAAGACAGCCTCTACGACCGTGATCTGGAAGCGGTGATCCGGGAGAGCCATGAGGGGCTAATCACGGCATGGGCAGACGCCTGATCTGTCGGGGAACGTCACCTGTTTTCAGCGCTGCCATTATGGTGCCGCAGACAGGGCTTTTCGTTCGCTATAGCGGTCAACGAGATAATCGGCTCGGTCACGGGTCAGCAGGGTGAACTTGACGAGTTCATCCATGACATCAACCAGCCGGTCATGGAATGACGAGGGGATCATCCGGTCATTCTCGTCGAACTGTTTATAGGCCATGGGAACGCTGGATTGATTGGGTATGGTGATCATGCGCATCCAGCGGCCCAGAATGTGCAGGGCATTGACTGTGTTGAAGCTCTGCGAACCGCCGCAAACCTGCATGACGGCGAGTGTTCGTCCCTGGGTCGGGCGTATGGAACCGGTTTCGAGCGGGAGCCAGTCAATCTGGTTCTTGAAAACAGCCGTCAATGTGCCGTGGCGTTCGGGGCTGCACCAGACCTGACCTTCCGACCACAGGGACAGGCGGCGCAATTCCTGCACCTTCGGATGGTCATCCGTCACGGAATCGACCATCGGCAGATCTGCTGGATCGAAAATCCGCGTTTCCGCCCCGAGCGCCTCCAGAATACGGGAGGCCTCGATCACGAGTAACCGGCTGAACGAGCGTGGGCGCAGCGAACCGTAAAGCAGCAGGATGCGCGGCCGGTGCGTAGCGCCGATACGAGGCTCAAGCCTGTCCTAGTCGATAGGATGAAGATGGCGGGGATCGTAGAGCGGTGCATCCGGCATGTAGGGGCGTCCTTTACTATGTCCATCAGGCACAGGCGTTCAGCTTTTTGGCTTTGCACCCATCGTGCAGGGATGCAGCCCGGACAAGATTGGCGAGGCGAGATCAGGGCGGTCCGTGCAACATTCTGACAGCAGAAACGCCATCAGCTCTGCAAGCTGCCCCACGGCTGCCCGGTAAATGACCGCCCGGCTCCGGCGCTCTGAGGTAAGGAGCTCCGCACGCTGCAAAATGGCCAGGTGGGTCGATATCGTGTTCTGTGGTTGCTCAAGTTGGGTCGCAATTTCGCCGACACGCAGGCCGTCCGGCTCGTGACGCACGAGCAGACGTATGATCTTCAGGCGTGTAGCCTGTGACAGCGCAGCGAAAGCTGCGAGGGCCTCTGACGTTTCCATATATCTAGATTAACTGATATATTTCGGTGGCACAATGCCGAGTGAGGATCCGACCGGTCAAACTCGCGTGTGCCGGGGCATGGCGCGAAAAGCGCAGCATGCCCGCGGAGAAAATCAGCCGTTGATGATCGTTCCGCCATTCACATGCAGCGTCTGGCCTGTCACGAAGGATGAGTCAGCGCTCGCCAGATAGACATAGGCCGGCCCGAGCTCAGCCGGGTCGCCGCATCGGTCCATCGGCACGGAATTGGCCAACCCGGAGACTTCCTGCGGGTCGACAGGTCCCCAGCTTGCCGGCTGAAGCGGTGTCCAGACCGGTCCTGGCGCGACCGCATTGACCCTTATGCCCTTCGAAACGAGTTCGAGTGCCAGAGCGCGGGTGAAACCCATCTCGGCGGCCTTCGTCGTGGAATAGGCCAGCAATCCTGCACTGCCGCGATAGGCATTGATGGACGAGGTATTGATGATGGCGCTGCCTCCGCCCAAATGGGCCAGGGCCGCGCGCGTCAGATAGAAATAGCCGTTGATGTTGGTGTCCATATGACGCTGCCATTCATCATCGGTGATGGTGGCACTGTTCTGGTTGACCACCTGCCAGCCGGCATTGTTCACGAGGATATCCAGAGTGCCGAATTGCTCGATCGTCTGTTTTACAGCGTCATTGCAGAAGGCGCTGGAGCGTATGTCACCGGCGATGGCAAGCGCCTTGGTCCCTTCTTTCTCAATCAGGCTGACGGTCTCCTGCGCGTCTTCATGTTCCTCAAGGTAGAGGATGACGACATTGGCCCCTTCGCGGGCGAAATGCAGCGCGGCAGCACGGCCGATGCCGCTGTCAGCCCCGCTGATCAGCGCCGTCTTGCCCGAAAGCTTGCCACTGCCACGATAACCATCGCGGATATGAACGGCGAGCGGGCGCATTGCCTTTTCTACACCGGGCTGATGGGTTTGCGACTGGGGAGGGATCTGCTCTGGCATCGGCTGGCTCCTTGGGTCGAATGACCACGGATACGATTTCACGGACCCGTGAAGAATGCCTCACATGGCGTGATGTTCCGTCAGGTCACAGTGTTCAACCCGTTGTGAACGAGCCTGCTCACAAGAAGGGAGCGGCAGCCTGAAGCGCTGCCTGAGGCGTGTTCTTTGATCGCCAGAGAGGTTTCGTGGGAATCTCGTTACGCTGAAACGTTCAGCCGACCGCCCTCTGCGGTGTCGGTCTGATGGGGGAAGACCATCCTGTTCGAGCATTGTGTTGCACGGGCAAAAGGGGGTGGTTCACAAGGATGTAAAAGGCTAGAGAGATTTTCCTGCGTTCTGTCCCGCCCTTTCGGGGGGATCTTGCCATTCGATCAGGTGAAGACACGTTTCCCGGATCCGTTATGTCGCGCTGTCAACCTCGTGTCGCGTGCCTTTATTTTCTTCAGGGAGCCTGGTCCTGACTCGTTCCGATGATCCCAATCTCCATCTGCTTGATGAGAGAGGGCGACGCATAAGAGCCGCACGCAAGAACGGCAGGGTCTGGATATTCATGGTGCCAGGGCAGATCCAGACCGTACGACTGGTGTCGAGGCTTTTTCATCCTGCCTGGGCTGAGGGCAGTCATTACGGCCCATCGCGTGGTGTGCTTGTCGGCAAGATCACGTTCTTCGACTCAAACCGGACCCATACGATGACCGAGCATCTCGACAGCCCTGCGCTAGACGGCTGGCGTGAGAAACACTCAGCCCAGTCACGCTGGACTTCGGGGGATGCAATGCTGTCTCTGGGTGATCAGGACCCGATCGACCCCGGTGTGCTTTCGATCGAGATCCTGTCTGACGAAACATATGAGGACGACGATCTCTAAGACCTGATGCTGTGATGTTCTTGCGGCTGGACAATGTCGCAACAGGCTGGAAGCGCAAGTGTCAGGTTCGAGACCGACGACCCGTCTTGCGTGTTGCGGCACGGCAGGCACGTCGCTTGCCAAGCCAGATCAGCACGCCTGTGGCGGCAAGAGCCGCCGTGGCGACACCGCTCAGACAAACCAGAATACGTCCCGGCAGTCCTGCGATCCGCCCGCTATGAAAAGGGTCCTGTATCTGCAGGATCATATCGCCAAGGCAGCCCTGGGGCGCCATTACGGTCTGCTTCGTCGCGCCGGTCTGCAAATCCACTGTGACGAGCGGGCTGCCAAACCCGGCAGGAAAACGATCCGAGTCACTGAACAGATAGAACAGGGCGGTATCGGGCGCGTGGGTCAGCATCAGGGCAGCGGGTCGGGCAGACCAGCCATGCGTAACAACCCATTCGTGGGCGCGACTCTCGGCCTGTTCGAGGGTCAATGCATGCGGGCCCCCGGGCAGGGCAATCTCGGCTTGCGGCGGGGCCAGCGGGAACAGGGCACTGACAGCAGGCTGGAAGATCTGGGGGCCGAGTGCCAGCGCCACGCCACTGACTGCCATGCCGAGAAACAGCAGCCACAACCATAATCCTGCAGCCCGATGCAGGTCGAAAAACAGGCGCAGGGCATTGCGGGGAGAGGCCACCAGCCATGATTTCTTCCATCCCGGCCAGAATCGCCGCCGCCACGGAGCAAGGGCAGGCGGCAGGGTGAGGAGAAGGCCGTTCAGGCAATCCAGACTCCAGATCAGCGCTGTGATGCCGACGATCCAGAGCCCTGTCTGACCGGCAACCAGCGAATAATGCAGCCGGTAGATAAAGGGCATCAGGGCGCGCCGCCCGAGGCAGCATCCCTCGCTCAGTCGTCCCCCCATTTCATGACCATCCGATGGATCGAGAAAGATCTCGTCCCATAACGGGTGTCCGGCATGGTCCCTGAGCGGTGAGAGATAGGCATGGATCGTCTCGAAGCGGGCAGGCCTGTAATCGAGCAGGATGAGCGATTGACCGGGGTGCCGCGTTTCGATGGCTCTGATCAGGTCAGATGGCGCGAGATGGCTATCGCCATGCGTCGTCGTAAACAGATCAGGGTTGAGCATCCGGTCAAGCTCGACCCGAAATACGCTGATGCTGCCCGTAAGGCCGAGCACGATAAGCAGAGGGGCCAGAATCAGACCGAGATATCGGTGAAAGGCCAGCAGGACGGGGCGCGCAGGGCGCAGCGGCCACATGAAGCGGTCGATAGGCCGGCCGCGGTCCGTTTGACGGGGGGCGCGAGGCCGCAAGGGGGCTGGCACGCTGGGAATGGGGCCGTTCCAGTCACGAAGGCTTGAGCTCGCTTCTGGCTAGTGAGTGCGCAAGTAATAGTCAATCGCAATATGCAGATAAGGTTGGAACCGGGCCTTCGAACGTACGAAGGCGATATAAGGCGCAGCCGGGCATGCCATCGGACGATATTAGGGGGTATGCAGCGATGATCCGTCAACCGTGGTCCATCCACCGGCCCCGTCAAAAAACAAAACCCCGCCTTTGGGGCGGGGTCATGTTCTCGTCCAACAGGGTCTCGCAGACGCTCGGGCTCAGCGAGCCCGGACGCCTTTGATCTCTGGATCAGACGTCAAAGCCGTTCGGCAGCAGGACCAGGTCACGAACGACCGTGCCCTTGCGGCGCGTCAACATGAAGATCAGTGCTTCGGCCACGTCGGAAGGCTGCATCATGCCACCGCCTTCGAGAGCAGCCTTGCGGCGCTCGGGGTCCCAGTCATTGATCAGCGGCGTGACAACCGGGCCGGGCTGGATCGCGCCGACGCGAACGCCATGCGGTGCCAGCTGGCGACGGCAGGTATGGGTGAAAGCCTGCACGGCATATTTGGAGCCGGTATAGATCGGCTCAGCCACGATCGGCACCACGCCTGCCACCGAGCTGGTGATGATGATATCGCCGCTGCCCTGCTTGATCATGGGCACCATGGCAACGCGCGCCGAGTGGAATGCCGCATTGATGTTGAGGTTCAGCATACGGTCCCATACATCCGGGTCGCCTTCCCAGGCGTTGCCACCGACATAGGAGCCAGCATTGGCGAACATGATGTCCAGACGGCCCTGCTCCGCGAGCACGGTATCGACAGCCTGCTGGATGCTGGCATGACGGAAGAGGTCGACCTCGACGCCGTGCAGCTTTTCACCGAGCTCTTCGCGGGCCTTTTCCATGGCCGCCTTGTCGCGGTCGAGGACATAGACGATAGCGCCAGCCTTGATGAGATGACGAACGCATTCCAGACCGATGCCGGAAGCACCACCCGTAACGGCGGCGACCTTGTCCTGTAGCGGAAGCGACATGCTTGCATACCTTCTTGTGCATCGGTGCCTTCCGGCAGGAGGGCACCGGAGGCCCGACATTCGGGTCGCGCCTCAATATGCGGGTATCATGGCACGGCCCCGCCGCAGAACTAAATAACGATATTGTCAATAAGGCGCACAGAATCGAGAGCGGCGGCTACCAGTAATCGAAGCGATCCCCGGTCATATTTTGTTGCGAATACATCACTGATGGAAGTCAGGCTCTCGGCCTCGCAGCAGGCGAGATAATCAACCGGCTGAAAACCGGACCGGGCAAGCCTCGCTCTGGCCTGAGCCAGCGCCTCGGTGACAGGGGTGCCTGCTCGCAGTTGCGCGGCAGTTTCCTGCAACGTGGCATGCAGTTCGGGTGCGATGGCACGCGCTTGCGGGGAGAGCCGACGGTTGCGCGAGGACATTGCCAGACCATCGGCTTCACGCAGGGTCGGGCACGCCACAATGTCGATCGGTATATTCAGATCCTGAACGAAGCGGCGGATGATCTGAAGCTGCTGCCAGTCCTTTTCACCGAAAAAAGCGATATCCGCCTGCGTAATGCCGAAGAGCTTGGTCACCACGGTCGCCATGCCATCGAAATGGCCTGGCCTGTGGGCGCCCTCCAGCGTTTCCGTCATGGTCATGACCTGCACACGGCTGTTGAACCCCGCCGGATACATGGTGTCGACCGAGGGGATGAAAATCGCGTCCGCATCGCCCAGAAGGGCGATATCGGCCTCTTCCGTACGGGGATAGGTCGCGAGATCCATCGGATTGTTGAATTGCGTCGGGTTGACGAAAATCGAGACGATGACCCGGTCGGCCTGCTTGCGCGCCTGTTTGACGAGGCTCAGATGGCCTTCGTGCAAGGCGCCCATCGTGGGAACGAGCCCTGTCGTTTCTCCGGCCTCTTTCCAGCGCCGGACGGTCTGGCGCAGTGTCGCGATATCGCGAATGATCATGAGCGCTCTCCAAAGCTGTGCTCGGGCCCCGGAAAGGCGCGCGCCCGAACGTCCTGCGCATAAGCGGCGAGAGCCTGTTCGGCCTGCTCGGCAAGATGGGCATAACGCTTGACGAATTTCGGTTTGAAATCGGCAAAAAGCCCGAGCATGTCGTCGATGACGAGTATCTGGCCATCACATTCAGGCCCGGCACCAATACCGATCGTCGGGATCGTCAGAGCCTGCGTGATGGATTCACCGAGCATGCGGGGCAGTTTTTCGAGCACGACGGCAAAAGCGCCCGCCTCCTGCACAGCCTGGGCATCGTCCATGACGCGCTGTGCATCCTCGTCGCGGCCCTGAACCTTGTAGCCGCCCAGAGCATGCACGGCCTGCGGGGTAAGTCCTACATGGCCCATGACCGGAATGCCGCGTGCCACCAGAAAGGCAATTGTCTCCTTCATATGCACGCCGCCTTCGAGTTTGACCGCGCTCGCGCCGGTCTGGGCCAGCAGGCGCGACGCGTTGCGAAAGGCCTGGGCCGGGCTTTCCTCATAGGAGCCGAAGGGCATGTCCACCACGCACAGGGCACGCGTGATGCCGCGCATGACGGCCTGCCCGTGCAGGATCATCATTTCCATGGTGACACCCAGCGTGGAGGGCAGGCCATGCAGGACCATACCGACGCTGTCGCCTACCAGAACGATATCGCAGGCAGCATCGGCAAGGCGGGCCACCGGTGTCGTATAGGCGGTAAGGCACACAAGGGGCGCGCCACCTTTTTGCGCTTTCACGGCCTGGGGGGTGAGGGTCCGGATGGGGGTCGATGCGCTCATGATACGCCCTTCTGCTCATCAGCCTCTGTCACAGGCCTGTCTATGGTCCGTTTGCCTGATCCGTTTAGGGAATTGCCGCCAGCATGGCCCTGCACCTTGCCGGGTGGCAGGAAAGGCTCACGAAAGCGTCAGGCGAGGGGCTGTTCTTCTCTCTCCCTATCAAAGGGTGTCAAGATGCAGCGAACGGGATAGAGTGCGCTGACTGTTGACACGAAAATGGATCAGACCATGGTTTCCGAGAGCGCAGCCCTGCATTTCACCATCGAGCCCATCAGCAATCCGACTCCTGCGGATCACCGTGCGGATCTTATTGCCAATCCCGCTTTCGGACGTGTCTTCACCGACCATATGGCCATTGTGAAATACACCGAGGGCCGCGGCTGGCACGATGCGCGCATCACCGCGCGCAAGCCGCTCACCCTCGATCCGGCGGCTTCGGTCCTGCATTATGCGCAGGAAATTTTCGAGGGCATGAAGGCCTACCGCACCGAAGGGGGTGGTATTGCGACGTTCCGTCCCGAGGAGAATGCCAGGCGCTTCAGGGCCTCGGCAGAGCGTATGGCCATGGCCGACCTGCCGCAGGAAATTTTCATGCAGGCCGTCGATGAACTCGTGAAGATCGATCAGGACTGGGTGCCGACCGGTGAGGGCAAGAGCCTCTATCTGCGTCCTTTCATGATCGCGACGGAAGTGTTCCTTGGCGTCAAGCCTGCGTCCGAATATCTGTTCATCGTCATTGCCTGTCCTGTGGGCGCCTATTTCGGTTCCGGCTGCGTTTCCGTATGGGTGTCGGACGACTATACGCGCGCTGCCCCGGGTGGCACGGGGGCTGCCAAATGCGGTGGCAATTACGCAGCAAGCCTTGTGGCCCAGCGCGATTCCAAAACTCATGGCTGCGATCAGGTGCTGTTCCTCGATAGCCGCGAGCAGCGTTTCGTCGAGGAGATGGGGGGCATGAATGTCATGTTCCTGCGTGATGACAACACACTGGTCACGCCTCCACTGACAGGCACCATCCTGCCCGGTATTACGCGCGATGCCATCCTGCAGCTTGCAAAGGATCGCGGTCTGAAAATCGAGCAGACCCCGCTTGAGATCGACGAGATTTTCGCCGGTGCCGCTTCTGGCCGCTACAAGGAGGCCTTTGCCTGCGGAACGGCCGCCGTCATCAGCCCGATTGGCGCCCTGCGTCGCACGGGTGGCGAGGCTGTTTTCGGCGACGGCAAGACGCCGGGTGAGGTCTCGCTGGCGATCAAGAAAGCCTTGACCGACATCCAGGCCGGTAAGACCAATGATGCGCATGGCTGGATCCACGCCATCACTTGAAACTAGTTCCCAGTGTTGCAAAGGATCCTGTCATGGTAGGGCTCTGTCATGACAGGGCCCACCAATGGCGCATCTCATGTGGTCAGGGCCGGTCGGGGTGATACCCGACCGGCCCTGTCTCGTTCTGACCTGCGTTACGTGATCAGTAGTTCTCGTCCATGGCCTCCGGGGGCGGTGCATGACGCTCGGGTTCGATGGTGCGGCTCATGGCAGCCACTTCCTCGTCCTTCGAGGCGGGCTGTGGGCTGAAGCCGGGGTGCTCGCTGCGTCGTTCAAGCAGGACGCTCTCGAGCGCTGATGGATCGGCGGCTTCTGCCTGGCGGAAAAGCTGCTCCGCTTTTTCCTGTTCGCCTTCCCCCTCGGCGCGCAGGGCGGCCTCTGCAAGGGCGCGGGCGCTGTAATGCTTGTTGTCTTCCCCATCGAATACGGGGGTGTCGAACTGGTCGTTGGCCATGATGCGTCTCCTTCTTGCAGGATAGAACAGCGGGCGAAGGGGCCGGTTCGTTTTTCTGGACCTGTCCGCTCCCATACTCTAAGAGCGTGGTTCCCTCAGTCCCGGCATGAATGGATGTTATGGAAGCGGTCGGCTCCGCGGTTCACAAGGCCCAGTGGCAGGACAGGCGCGATGCGCTCAAAGCCGCGATATGGGGTGCGCATGAGGCGCATGAACCGCTGATCATGGGTATCGTCAATGCGACGCCTGACTCGTTCTCCGATGGCGGGTTGCATGACGCCCCGGACCTGGCCGTCGACCATGCGCGCCAGCTGATTGCCGAAGGGGCGGCCCTGATCGATATCGGGGGTGAATCCACGCGGCCCGGTGCGGCTTTTGTCCCCGCATCTGAAGAGATTATGCGCACACGCCCTGTCATGCTGGCGCTGCGCGACCAAACCTGTTTCCTGTCCATCGACACCTACAAGGCCAGTGTGGCGCGTGAAGCAGTGCGTGCCGGGGCGGTCATGATCAACGACGTATGGGGCATGCAGCGCGACCCCGCCATGGCGTCGGTGATGGCCGAAACCGGGGCAGTGGCCGTGCTGATGCATAATCGCGAGACCATCGACCCTGGACTGGACCTGCGTGACGAATTCCGGCGCTGTTTCGATGCGATCCTGACGCAGGCGCTGCGTGCCGGCATCAGGCGCGAGCATATCGTGCTCGACCCCGGTGTCGGGTTTGGCAAGACTGACCCGCAAAATCTTGAGAGTATCCGGCTGATCGGTTTCCTGCGTGAGACATATGGCGTGCCGGTGCTGCTGGGCCTGTCGCGCAAATCGCTGTTCGGTCGCCTGCTTGGCCGCGACGTGAATGAACGTCTGGCGGGTACTCTGGCCGCTAATCTTGGCGGTCTGGCACAGGGCGCGGCCATTCTGCGTGTTCATGATGTAGCGCCCCATATTGATGCTGTGCGTATCGCGACAATGCTGGGCTGCTTTTCCCCGCAGGCAGAGAGGTCCCCCGTGTCATGACCCAGTCGGTCATTCGCCTTGACGGCATACAGGTCTTTGCCCGGCACGGCGTATTGCCGGAGGAAACGCGGCTCGGGCAGAAATTCCTGATCGATCTGGTTGTCACCGCTGATACGGCCCGGGCGACGGCCAACGACGATTATCGTCACGCAGTCTGTTATGCGGCGCTTTGCGATCATGTGGTGGCGCTTGCCGCCGGTGAGCCGGTACAGCTGATCGAGACACTGGCCGACCGCATCGCGCAGGACCTGCTGGCGCATTTCCCCACCATTGCGCGCCTGACCGTGCGGGTCAGCAAGCCCGGTGCACCCATCGCCCATCCGTTCGGCATGGTGAGCGTCGAGACAACCAGAGAGCGAACCCTGCCGGTCGGATTTTCGCTTGGGTGCAATATGGGGGATCGGCAGAGTGCGCTTGCGCTTGCGGTCACATGGCTTGGTCTCACGCCGGGTCTGGAAATCACCGCTGTGTCAGGTCTTTATCGTACGGCGCCGTGGGGTGGGGTTGAGCAGCCCGATTTCTATAATCTCTGCGTCACGGGGCGGACCGGTCTCGATGCCATGGCGCTTCTGCGCGTCTGCAAGGACATCGAGACCCGTCTCGGGCGGGTGCCTTCGGTGCGCTGGGGGCAGCGCGCGATGGATGTCGATCTGCTTTATCTGGGGACGCAGGAAATCAGCAATCCCGTTCTGACCCTGCCGCATCCCGGTATCGCCCAGCGGGCTTTTGTGCTCGTTCCCCTTGCAGAAATCGCATCGGAACAGAAAATCAGTGGACTTTCGGTTTCGGACATGTTGGACAGGCTCCCCCGCGAGGCTGAAGACGTTGTCCCCTGCGCGGAAGACCCGTCTTGCATTGCCGAGGACCAGAAATGACCAAACCGACTGCCGATCTCGTGGCGCTGGATGCCGCCCGCCACAAGGGGCAGGGTGGCGAGCGCCCCATCGCACCGATTGCGAAACCCGAGGATGCCGAGACACGCATCGCCGGTGCCGTGCGCGAAATTCTTGAGGCTCTCGGTGAGGATCCTGACCGGGAAGGGCTGTTCGAGACGCCGGGTCGTGTGGCGCGCATGTATCTGGACGTGCTGGGTGGCCTGCATGAGGACCCGCGTGATCATCTGCACAAGCAGTTTCTGGCGGACCAGCATGAAGGGGCGGTTATCGTGCGCGATATCGGCTTTCATTCGATGTGCGAGCACCATCTCCTGCCGTTCTTTGGCAAGGCTCATGTGGCCTATCTGCCTGAGGGCGGACGCCTGACCGGGCTGAGCAAGATTGCGCGTACGGTCAATGTTCTGGCCCGTCGCCCGCAGTTGCAGGAGCGCCTGACAGACCAGATTGCTGCGTCCATCATCGAGGTTCTCGAACCCAAGGCTGTCATGGTTCTGGTCGAGGCCGAGCACATGTGCATGGCCATGCGCGGCATACGCAATGTCGGCAGTCGTACGGTTACGACAGTTGTGCGTGGCACCTGGCAGCGTGATGCGGCGTTACGTGCCGAGATCATGTCCTTGCTCAAGGGCTAAACGTCACGCTGCTGTGGTTTGACGCGAGAGCCCTGATCGCCTTGATGACGGACAGGAAGAGGGAATATGAAAACACGTCTGACCCTATGTACCCTTGCGCTGTCTCTCGCAGCCACGCTCGTTTCGCCGCCCTCGTACGGGGCTGACGACGCCTCCATGCCGGATATGACCGGCATGGGCGATGCGCCTGTCGACAGTATCGACGCCGGCTACAAGCCCAGCGGCAATGTGACGGTCATCGGCCGGTTTCAGGATGCCCAGCCCTCCGGCATCGCCATCCTGTCCGACCATCGCATGGTGCTGGGCTTTCCCCGCAGCCTGCACGATCATGATGGCCCCCGTCTTGCCCTTTACAGCCATGGCCAGCTCACCCCTTTCCCCGACGCTGAGAGCCAGGGACGTTTTGTGTCGCCGCTGGGTATGACTGTCGATGCCAGCGGACAGCTTTGGGTATTGGATGAGGGTATTCTGGCAGAGAAGGGCACTGTGCCGGGGGCCGCACGTCTGTTTCACATTGACCCGGTGGCGAGCCGGATTGTGGAAGAGATCGCGCTCACGGCGCCGGCATTGCGATCTGACAGCCATCCCAACGATGTTCGCATCGATCTGACGCATGGCGATCGGGGGACGGCGTTCATTACCGATTCATCCCTGACCGTGCATCCCGCGCTGATCGTGGTCGATATCGCCACCGGCCATCAGCGTCGCCTCTTGGCTGATACAGAGCCGGTCATGCCCCGTCATGGCTTCATGGCCGTGCTCGATGGCAAGGCCTCGCGCTACAATGCGGACAAGCCGACAATGGCCCAGGCAGGCGCCAACGGGATCGGCCTGAGTGCCGATCAGCAGACGCTTTTCTGGCAGCCCCTGACCAGCCGTGAGCTCTATTCAGCCCCGACAGCCGTTCTGGCAGACCCACGCGCCACCGAAACCGAAATCGAGTTCAGCGTGAAGGACGAGGGTGAGGCGGGCATGGGCGATGGCATGGCCACTGCTCCTGATGGACGCCTTTTCCTGACCGATATCGAGCGTCACGGTATTTTGCAAAGAGCGCCGGATGGCACGATTTCGGTTGTCGCCCATGACCCGAGGCTGATCGCCCCTGATGGTCTGGCTTATCAGGGCAACGCGCTCTATGCGACGATTGGCCAGTGGTCGCGTCAGCCCGCTTTTCATAATGGGGTAAACCAGGAGCAACGCCCCTGGCTTGTGGTCAAGATCACCCTGCCATCACCAGCACCCTGAGAACGTCACGGGCTGGACCGCTTACAGGCGTGTGAAGTCGCTCAGTTATCGGTGTTGAGCGACCACGACGCGGCTGTGACACGGCTGTCAGTCATCAGACTGGCGACAAGCTGTTCCAACGCGGCGGGCCCATTCGATGACACCATGAGGGCAATGGCGATGGCAGTCTGGTCGTCTTTCTCATCGCTGAGCGCCAGTTTGCCGATCGTATAATCGGCCTCCTCCAGACGTTCCTTGATCAGGGCCGTCATCGTCTGGATTTCGAGCGCACAGGTGACGATGCGCAGAGCGTATCCCGTCTCCATGGTCTTGGCCTGCAAAGGAATACGATCAATCGCTCTCACGATCGGTCTCAGGAGGGTATTGCCTGCGATGATAAAGAAGGTGAGCAGGAACCCTTCTGCCAGCATATCGCTGCCCACGCACGCCCCTACCGCTGCCGAACACCAGAGCGTGGCGGCCGTGTTCATGCCGCGTACATTTGCCCCTTCCTTGATGATCGCACCGGCCCCCAGAAAGCCGATGCCTGACACGACATAGGCAATAACCCGCAGGGATTCGACATCGCCGGCAATACGCTGCGCCAGATCGACGAAAGCCGCGCCCCCAAGCGCTACCAGCGCATTGGTGCGCACACCGGCTGTTCGCTGTCGGTATTGCCGCTCGGCACCGATCAGGGTGCCGAACACGAAGGCGCTGAGCAGGCTGATGCTCGAATCAGTGAAGGAATGAAGGTCGAACGTTTCGATAAAGCGCATCGGGCGCTCCAGTCTTGATCATGGGCTGGTCCGGCCTGTCTAGAACATGGCGCAAGGCAAGGGAAACATCAGTGAGCGTGCTTGGTAAAACGGGCCGATATCTGATCTGGACGTTCTGAGGCTCTCAGCCTGGCTGGGCGGCAGAACCTGCAAGCAGACCGCCATCAATCGAGAATTCCGACCCCGTTATGTAGCCTGATTCATCGGAAGCCAGCATGACACAGAGTGAGGCCACCTCATCGACTGTTCCGAAGCGCTTGAGTGGCGTATCGGCAACCAGCGCTGCCATACGCGTTTCGCGGTCAGGGCCCTCTCCCAGCATGGCATCCCATATCGGGGTCAGAATGGCAGCCGGGTGTACGGAGTTGCAGCGTATCGCCCAGCCTTTCTGCGCGGCATAGAGCGCGACCGTCTTGCTGTGGTTGCGTATGGCGGCCTTGGATGAGGCATAGGCCGCTGCGGCGGGTATCCCGACGAGCCCGGAGCGCGATGAAATGTTGATGATGGAGCCAGTGCCCCTGCCGCCCATCCGGCGCAGGGCGTAACGACACCCCAGAAAGGTGCCATCCAGATTGGTGGCATGGACGGCATGCCAGTCGGCAAGGAAGGCATGTTCGGGGTCATGCGCGACCATGCCCTGCTCGAAACCGGTAATTCCCGCATTATTCACAACGATATCGGGTTCAGGACAAAGGGTTTCGAGTGCAAGCCAGTCAGCCTCGCGCCGCACATCAAGCGGTATGAAACGACATGACAGCGCCTCAGCTGATTTTTCTCCGTTTTCGCGGTCGATATCGGTCCTGATCACCGTGCAGCCTTCGTCACAAAAATGCCGGGCGATGGCCAGCCCGATGCCGCGGGCTGCCCCGGTGATAACGGCCGTTTTGTTTTCGAGACGGCGCATGGTTTTCTCCTGCTCTCCGGATTTATGTTCCGGTTGTTTCCCGGCTGGATCATACAGGCTCCCGTCAGAACGGGCGTACACAAGCAGGAGTGGGTTGGATGACAGGGCTGCGAACGCATCGGTCGCGCGGGAATACGAAGAATTTCATCCCGGAACATGCGGATTTTCGGGAAGAGCATGCCCGTGTCATCAAAGCTGATGCAAAATCCTGTCTGGACGCCGCAGAGGCCTTTGAGATCGATCAGGACTGGCTGATCAGGCTTTGCCTCGCCCTGCGCGATCTGCCCGGCAGGGCGCTCAAGGGACGGGAGGCTCACCGTTTCAGCAAGAAGAGCTTCGTCTTTCTCGGTCGGGAAGGGGACAGGTTCCTACGTTATGGGCTCAGCGGGCAATTCTGGCGTGCGGATTATGGCCTCTCCAGAAGTGGGATGTGTACGCCAGAGGCATGGCAGGCGGCGTGTGGCCTGACCCGCCTCCTCCTGGAGTTCGAGGCTCGCCCTGACGGACCAGACCGGACATATCTCGTAACCCGTACTCTCGTTTCCTGTCCGGAAGATGCAGAGCGCCGGAAAATGGCGCTCTACTGGGCTCTCATACGTCCTGTCAGTGGCTTGATCAGGCGCCGTATCCTGCGTGCGATTGCGCATCAGGCCAGCAGGGTAACGAACAGCAAACATTCTCATTGGTCATGATGGAACACGACGCGGTCGCCTGACCTGAATGCCCTAGATGAGATCTCAAATAAGAAATCATTACGATTAGTTATCAGGGCCATAAAGAAATGGCTGAGTCCCGTTCAGACTGCCCCAAATAGTTCATATACAGAACAAACGGGCAGGAATGTCGCACGCGCTATGCGAAATCGCTTGTCACGCAGAGACATAATCCTCTATCACGGCGCCGTTACCGTTAAATATCAGGATATTCTCCCATATTTTGGTGAGTATTAATTAATATCCATCAATCACCGTTAAGGAGCAGCCTTGGCTATTCGCCGTACAACAAGTGGCGCCACGATCACCAGCGGGGCGACCAATTATGTCGCTGGCGGCCAGGTGACGTCGGGCGATCTTGTTTACGGCCTTAACGGCGGCACCGATCATCCAGCGGTCGATCTCGCCTCGGGTGGTATCATATCAGGGGCAACGGCTCTTTCCGGTGGCGTGGTTGCTGCTGCCGCCAATGGCACGACTTACGGTGGTACGGCTTATGAGAGCGGGTCGTTTGCGGCGCTCAACCAGGGCGTGGTCATCAGCGCCACCATTACCTCACGCGCTGGTCTCGCTGTTGGTAACTTGTCCGGTTACAACGGCGCACAAGCCAGTGCCATTGCGCCTCATGTGCTCAATGGCGGTCAGGCGATTGTTGGCGGCGGGTTCACCATCAAGGGCCAGACCTTTGCCGGATCCGGGGTTGTTTCCGGCGGGACTTTCGAGGTGGGCTCGACCGAGCAGCTTGCCAGCGGCGGGACGGATATCGGCGGTATCTTTGGCGGCACACAGGTTGTCTCGTCGGGTGCTCTGGCAGTCCGGGGTATTTTCAGTGCGGGCGTGCAGCTGGTGCAGGGTGGTTTGGCGTCGAGCTCGGTTGTCTCTGCCGGTGGAACGGTTGTCGCAGGAAACGGGGGCACGATCAGTGGCCTGACGATCGGGAGTGGCGGCACCGGGCTGACGCTGTCGGGTGGTCTTGTCGTCAATCAGCTTGTCGCTGCACGCGGTCTGGCCGTCGTGTCATCTGGCGGCGTAGTCAGTGGTGCCACAATCGCGTCCGGTGGGTCGGAAGCCGTTATTTCCGGCGGGGTGGTCAGCGGCGCGACCATTCTCTCGGGTGGAACCCAGAACGTGTCTTCTGGGGCTACGGTCCAGAAGGCCGTCATCTCCGCCGGTGGATCCATGATCGTGGCATCCGGGGCGACCATCGCTGGCCTGGTGGTGGCCGGCGCGACGTCCAGCACGGGGGCAGCGGGATTGCTGACAGTCTCACCCGGCGCTGTTCTCACCAATCTGAGCGTCGGGTGGCGCGGACGTATCGATATCGAGGGACTGACTTACAAACCGGGCGGCAAGATCACAGTCAGCAACGGTATCCTGACAGTTACCCACTCAGACGGCACGAGCTGGTCCACGGCGCTCACGGGCTCGTACAAGGCGGGTGATTTCCATCTGGAAGCCGATAGCGATGGCAGCACCGAACTCGTCTATGACAAGTGCTTCCTGGCTGGCACTATGATCCGCACGCCAGAGGGCGAGCAGGCGGTTGAGACATTGCGCGTTGGTGATCTGGTCTCGGTGAATGGTGCTGGCGGGTCCGGTATCCGTCGGATCGAGTGGGTCGGTTCGGCCGAAATCCTGGTTGACCCGGCGCGTTCTGATGATGTGGCGGGATACCCTGTCCGCTTTAGGGCCGGGGCTCTGGGCGGTGGCGTTCCTGATCGTGATCTCTTCATTACGCCCGAGCACTGCGTCTATATCGAGGGGGCTCTGGTACCGGCGCGTATGCTGGTCAATGGTCACAGCATTGCCTATGACCGTACGCGGACCCGCTTCAAGATCTATCATTTTCGTACCGAGACCCATGCGATTGTCTGGTCGAACAATATGCCGACCGAGACCCTTCTCGATCATGGCGAGATCATGGGTCTGAAGCCCCATGAGGCGCCAATATCTGCGATTTCGGCAGGGATACCTGTCGTGCGGGCGGACGTCACAGGCAGCCCCCTTCCGCTGCTTCCGGCTATTGCAGAACCCGAGAGAGCTGCTCCCTTGCGTGTCGAGCGGAGCTTTGTCGAGCCCCTGCACCGTTCACTGGCCGATCGAGCAGGCCTGTTGTCATCCGAAGCGTCGCAGAAAGAGAGTGCGTCGGGTCATGAAGATGCCGAGCTGCATCTTGTGAGTGTCGATGGACAGATCATCAAGCCGGTCAGGCGAATCGAGGATATGGTGATCTTCCAGATCCCGTCCGAAATGGAGGAGGTCCGCATACGCTCACGTGCAGCTCGTCCCGATATGGCCGAGGGGCCGTTTGTGGATGACAGGCGCCATCTCGGCGTGCTGGTGGGCGATGTCCATTTCTGGGATAGCTGCGGCATGACCCGGATCGACACCCATCTGAGCGATGCTGCCCTCGAGGGCTGGAACGGGCTCGAAGCGGCCCCGATGCGCTGGACCGGAGGCAATGCACGGCTACCTCTGGGGATGCGCCGGGCTGGGGCGCCGGGTGTGCTGGGCCTGACCATCAAGGCGACAGCAAGATACGGCGCGGCTGCCTGATGTGCTGGATCACGATGGGGCGTCAGGTAAAAAGCTGCTCCTGACGCTGCATGTCGCGCCCGGCACGCAAGGCTGCACCGCGACGGACATGGCGCGCCTGTGTGAGCCGCAGCAGCGCCTCGGGGTCGGCCAGGGCGAGCTGTCGTTGCAGGATATGGGCGGTGACATAGGCATCGGGTCCTGCCCGGTGGGCGGGTGAGGCACTTGCGCGGTCCAGATCGAGCTTGAGCCAGTAGCGCAGGATCTGGTTTGTATGTCGTGGGGCGTCGGGCCAGAGTTTCTGACCGATACGCAGCGTACAGAGCCAGGGCAGACCTTCCGTAATCGTGTCGGTCAGAAAATGCCGCTCGAAAGCGATATGATGGGCACAAAGCATGTCCGGCACGGGATCGCGCCGCACCAGCGCACTCAGGGTTTCTGGCGAGGCCGTGGGCAGTTCATCGGAAAAATCCTCGTCCATCAAATGGTGAACGGCCTGTGTCTCCGGTGTCAACGGCGCTTTCGGTTTGAAGAGTTGTGTGTGGACAGGCTCGATCAGCCATGTATCGCCCTGCAGGACAAGATCGACCGAGCCGAACTCGATGACCTCAGAGGCGGTGGGGTGAGACCCGGATGTTTCAAGATCAATAACGCGCAGTCTCATGGCTCTGTTTAGACCTGTTTTTCTGATGGAGCGCGAGTCCCGAATGCCTGGTTTCTTGATCTGCCTCCCGTGACGTCAAGAAATTAAATCCCACGATTCATCCATGATTCAGAACTGCTCAGGGCATCGGGCGTTAGCGATGTACGGGAACAAATCAATGGGCTCATGCCCCATTCTTTCATGGCAGTGCCAGATTGGTGCCACGTTCCCTTGTTGTTGTTCCAGTGAAGGAGATGGTCATGAGCAAGACGATAACCCTGCCTCAGACTGAACTGCCCGCCAGCAGTGAGCCCGCCAAGCTGGGCGTAACATCACCACGTGACATCAAATCCGATGACCATGGCGCTTTTCGTGTCCATGTGCAGCTGCTCGGTCATGAGTGGTCACAGACGCATTGATAGCCGGCGCCTGACCCGACTGTAACCAGTGAGCCCTCAGGCGACCAAGAGCGTGATGTGCTGCCCTGCTCCACCTGGAGCAGATATAGCAGGCTCGGACCTGACGGGGCAGGCGTCTCGTCAGCTCTGCGTCAGAAGATCGGAAATCGTATCGTCCGCACGGTTCCACCAACAGGACTCTGGGGGAGCGTCTGTCACCGGCAGGTAGAATTCAGGGCCGCCAGTCAGGCAGACTGTGTTGGTCGGTGTTTCCTCGACTGACAGGCTGGTGCAGCATAGCACGTCACCATCAGCACGCAGGAAGGCCTGCAGCTTTGCATAGAGCAGTGCGGCCATCATCTCCGTGGTGGGATCCCCCGGTGTCACGACCAGCCTGTCTGCCCGGGCAGGCTCATTAGTGAGAAACCAGCTTAGCAATGGATCTGATGAAGAAATCTGAAAGGCATGGTCGAGGCGTGTATCGATAAAATCGTGCCATCGCCGTTTCGCGTCAGCAAACGGGATGACCATGTTCTGCGCGCCGTCCAGCCGTGCAGGTTCCCGAGCCTGCAACGTGACGGTCACAAATTCATTATGGCCATGGGGGATGGCACAACGCTCCGAGCTATCGGCGATCAGCCGATGCCCCATGCTGAACCGCCTTGTGAAGCTTAGTTCAAGCGCTGACATAACTGGCCCATCCCTTGGCACGAAGCTCACAGGCAGGGCAGGTGCCGCAGCCATAGCCCCAGTCATGCAGATGGGCGCGGTTGCCCATATAGCAGCTATGGCTCTCACGATTGATAAGCGCCACCAGCCCGTCACCCCCGATACGCTCAGCCAGACGCCAGGTTTCCGCCTTGTCAAGCCACATCAGGGGCGTATGCAGCACAAAGCGTGTTTCCATGCCCAGATTCAGCGCGACCTGAAGGGCCTTGATGGTGTCATCGCGGCAATCAGGATAACCGGAGTAATCAGTCTCGCACACGCCTGTCACGATATGGCGGGCGTTGCGCCGAACGCCAAGCGTCGCGGCAAAACTCAGAAAGAGCAGATTGCGCCCCGGCACGAAGGTTGAGGGCAGGCCGTTCTCGTTCATCTCGATCGCCGCTTCGCGCGTCAGGGCCGTTTCCGAAATCTGCCCCAGCACCGAGAGATCGAGCGTATGGTCCGGTCCAAGACGCTCACGCCATTGCGGGTTCTGGCGCGTCATGGCATCGCGCAAGGTATCGCGGCATTCCAGCTCGATCGCATGACGCTGGCCATAGGCGAAACCGAGGGTCTCGACATGTTCAAAGCGGTCGAGCGCCCAGGCGAGACAGGTCGCCGAATCCTGCCCACCTGAAAAAAGGACGATGGCCGTATCATCAGAGAGCATCAGGGAATCCCGATCAGCTTGTGGGTTTGCAGGGACAGACGCCAGCGCGGGTGCTTCAGGCAATAGGCGACGGCCCTGGCGGTATTGGCGATGCGATCCGGCCCGTCCATGGGTTGCAGCCAGAAATGCTCGAAATCCCAGCCCTCAAACAGCTCGGGGGGCAGGCTTTCCTGCGGGAAGACCAGTTTGAGTTCCTGACCGGTCTGTTGTGTGACAGTGCTGGACGGCTTGGGACTCACACAGATCCAGTCGATCCCCTTCGGGGCGTTAATCGTGCCATTGCTCTCGATTGCAATCTCAAAATCTGCCGCTTTGACAGCAGCGATCAGCGCGGGATCGATCTGCAAGAGCGGTTCGCCGCCTGTGAACACGACATAACGTCCTGCCTGATCGCTAGCTTCGCTCTGCCAGCATCGCACAAGGGCCTCAGCCAGAGCGTCGGCCGTTGCGAAACGCCCGCCGCCTTCGCCATCCGTTCCGATGAAATCGGTATCACAGAACTGACAGGCCGCCTTGTGACGATCTTCCTCGCGACCCGACCAGAGATTGCATCCGGTAAAGCGGCAGAACACGGAGGCGCGCCCGGTATGAGCCCCTTCTCCCTGCAGTGTCGCAAACATTTCCTTCACAGCGTATGGCATGCTCCGCATGTCGGCGAGGCGGGCTGTATATGCAAGTGAAAAAACAACGAATAAGGGGCGGCCGGGTTATTTCGTCACCGGTGTAACGCCAGCGACCGGGGTGATGGGAATGGGCGGCGCATCCTTCATTTCCGAGACGTGCTGCACATACATCACATCCTTCGTGGTCAGCCAGATGCGGGTCTGATGCAGGAATCGCGCACCGAACAGGGCATGGTCGATATTATCCGCATCATCAATGGTCACCCACGCATTGCTGATACGGAAATCTGCCATATCGAGATGGTCGAATTGCTGATGATAGCTCGTAACCGTGTCCTCTCCAACGGCCATGCTGTCCGTGCTTGACGGGTCGTTCTTGAGGTCGCGACGGGTGATGCCGATTTTCTCATGGGCCAGTGAATAAGGCAGCAGAACGTGGGAGGAGCCTGTGTCGAAAATTGCCGGGATCGGCTTGCTGCCATCGATGGTGAATGTCAGGCGAACCTTGTTGTCGTCCCAGTCCCGTTCGATAGGTATCTTGTGGACCGTTCCCTGCCAGTAGGGGGTGATATAGGGGCACCGGCGCATGTCGAGCATATACATCGCATGATGCGGCATATCGATCACCAGATCGGACGCCATCAGCAGCTCTGCGCCGAGCAGTCCGACAATAGGGGGCAACCCTTTGGGCGTTCGGGGCGCCATCGACTCTGTGAGGACAAACGCATGGTCGGTCGTGGCTCCGGAGCCCAGATCAAGCCTGTCGATGCGAACAACGGCGCTGCTTTCGATGCCATGCACACCTCTAACCTGAGCTGTCACGCCTGTGTAGTTCAGGCTGAGCATGCTGGCATTTTTTTTGAAGATGACAGAGTTGAAAGCGCCGGTATCGACCATGAACAATACGGGCTTGCCATCGATCCTGGCCTCAACCACCGGGATCGATGCCAGACTGCGCAGCCTCAGGCGGCCCAATGTCCGGATCTCGCAATGACCGGGCTGAAGCGGTGGCTGGTCATCGCACCCTGCCAGTAAGAGAAGGCCCATCATCAGGGGCAGGCAGCATATGAAGGCGTTTCTGCGGGACATTTCGGCGCTCTTTACCAAGGCGGTTCGTCCAACTGTTACATGCGTTGCGATTGCTTGCCAGTCATGACGCGTTTTATTACTGCTGATCAGCCGGTGCCACCGCTTTGCTGCGGGTCAGGACCGGGTTGTTTTCATGCCGGACTGAACTGCGCCTGAGCCCTGCCAATCGGGTGCGGCTTACTGGTATCGCTGCCAAATATCTTTCGTCATGCGGGGAGAAGCTGGCATGGGGTTCAGTCGTCATGATGCCGGAGGCCCGATGATTTCTTACCGATTACCCGCGAATCTATTGCCTGCGCTCCCTTCAAGCATGATCAGGCTATTGCTGCTTGCCCTGATGGTGCCCATTGCCACTGTTCAGGCGCATGAGTTTGACGTAACTGTCCTGGGGGCGGCCGGCGGGCTCGAGGATGGTAATCTGAGCGCCTATCTGGTCCGGGAAGCGGGAACGTCGTCCGGTGTGCTTCTGGATGCAGGCACAGTCCTCAACGGTATCGAAAAAGCCGATGCGGCCCATGCCTTCGATGACATCGATCTGGGCCCAGACCCATCAGCCTCACGCAGTGGGGTGATCCTCCATCGTGTGATCAAGGGCTATCTGCTGAGCCATGCCCATCTCGATCATGTGGCAGGTCTGGTGGCCATCTCGCCTGAGGATCCGGGCAAGCCAGTCTATGCCCTTCCCTCGGTTCTGTCGGTGCTTCAGGATGATCTCTTCAATCACCGTGTCTGGCCCAATCTGGGTGACAGAGGGGTGAAACCGGCTTTTGGGCTGCTTCACTATCATGACCTCACGCCGGGTCAGACAATGCCGCTCTCAGGAACGCCGCTGAGCGTCACGGCTTATCCGCTGAGTCATGGCGGGGTGGAATCCACGGCCTTTCTCCTCCATTCCGGTCAGGATGCCCTGCTTTATCTCGGAGATACCGGCCCGGATGCCATCGAGCCGGGAGGCCATCTGGCGGCGCTCTGGCACGAGGTGGCCCCATTGATAAGAACTGGCCATTTGCGCGGGATTATCATCGAATGTTCGTATGACAACCGACGGGCGGATAAACAGCTTTTTGGTCATCTGACGCCTCGATGGCTGCTGTCAGAACTCGCGGCACTTCAGGCCATTGCAGGCGTGTCCATGACGGGTTTTCCCGTTCTGGTTTCGCACATCAAGCCCCTGCTTGACGCCGGACCGACGGCGCAGACGCGTATCCGCAACGATCTGGATCGGGACAACCGGTTAGGCTTTCATTTTACTCTGGCCAGACAGGGAATGACGCTGCGTTTTTGACGCTTTGGGAGTGCCTTTTATCAACAGCGAAAGTGTATGAGGAGGGTGGTCTGGGCAGTTCCTCCTGTCTCGAAAGCGCGAGCCAGGCAAAGGCGTGGCAGGTTGACGTCTGATCTAGTCGTCCTGCTCTTCAAACAGGCCTGACCGGTTGATACGTCGTACCAGAAAGGCAGCCAGCAGCGGGCCGATCGCGTATGTCGCGAAGACAAAACCGATCATGAAGTAATCGCCACCGTCCATGCCTGCTTGCTTGTCCCGCACAATGAACAGCAATCATAGCCGACTCTACCGTCGTGAATCCATCTCGAGCCCTCGTCTGCCGCCGCAGGACACCGGATTTTGTCCGGAACGGAATGCATCGCGCGTCCCCGCTCTTGGAGGAAGGCGGCGGAGCAGGTAGAGCTTTCCTCCTGATCCAGCGAAGAGCAAGAAGCATGAACACAATCAAGGCAGAGTCAGGTCGAAAAGAGCCTATCCTCGATCTGTTCCCCCTGACCGCCGCCGGACGTTTCAGGGCAGCCCTGGCCGATTTGCGTGCAGGGCTACGCCTGTTGCCTCTCGCGATGATGCTCGGTTGGCTCGATATCAAGATGCGATATCGTGGTTCGATGCTGGGGCCGTTCTGGTTGACCATCACCACTGCCGTCATGGTGGCAGCGCTCGGCTTTCTCTATGCCGAACTCTTCAACATGGTCATCAAGGATTATCTTCCCTTCCTCGCGCTGTCGCTGGTGTTGTGGGGGTATATCTCGACACTGATTGGAGAAAGCACGACAGTATTTTCTCAGGAAAGTCGCATGATCCAGGCGGCACGTATGCCGTTCAGTGTCTTTGCGCTGCAGGCCATCACGCGCAATATCCTTGTTCTGTTGCATAATGCGGTGGTCGTGTTGGTCGTGTTTCTCATCTTCCATGTGACACCGCTTCATATCTGGCTGGTTCTGCCAGCATTGGCACTCTGGCTGGTGGACAGCTTCGCGCTGATGCTGTGTCTGGGTCTGTTGGGGGCGCGCTTTCGCGATATCCCCCCCATTGTGCAATCCCTGCTTCAGGTGTTCTTTTTTATCACCCCCATCATCTGGCGCCCCGAACTGGTCGGGACGCTCCAGCATTGGATATTGCTCGACCCGTTCTATTCGCTGATCGCCATCATGCGCACGCCGCTGCTGGGAGAACCAACCCCTCTTGCCCTGTGGGAGGTCGCCCTGGCGCATAGCGCTGTTCTGATCGGTTTTGCGGTTCTCGTCTTCACGCGCTTTCGCGCACGCATCGCGTACTGGGTTTGAACATGACCAGAGTTCTTGTGGATGACCTATCGCTCAGTTTTCCGGTCTATCATGCGGACAGTCGAACCCTGAAACGCTCCATGGCCCGAGCTGTGGCCAACCGGTCGGTCCATCGCGCGGGAAGTGCCCTCATCGAGGATGCCCGTCATCGCGTTACAGTAGACGTGCTCAGGGACGTTACCTTTGGCTTGCAGAGCGGTGAGCGGCTCGGTTTGATCGGTGGCAATGGTGCTGGCAAGACGACCCTGCTGCGGGCGCTGGCCGGTATTTATGAGCCTGTTGCAGGCCGGGTGCGCATCCGCGGTACGATTGGTACGCTTCTTGATACCCAGCTCGGCATGAACATGGAGCTGACAGGCCTGGAGAACGTGCGACTGCGCTGCCTCTCTCATGGCATGAGCGGCGCGGGGACGAAATCCGTGCTCGAGAATGTCGCCGAATTTGCCGAACTGGGCGACTTCATCGCCCTGCCGGTCAAGACCTACAGCAGCGGTATGCTGGTGCGTCTGGCTTTTGGGCTGGCGACAGCCATCACGCCCGACGTGCTGCTGATGGATGAATGGTTCATGGCGGGTGACATCACCTTCATGGAAAAGGCGAAAAAGCGGTTGGAAGCGCTCGTACAGGATGCGGATGTGCTCATCATGTCATCGCATCAGCCCGAAATTATGCGGAAATGGTGCACGCGTTTGATCTGGCTTGAGGAAGGGCGTATCCGCCTCGATGGTCCGTCCAGCGCGGTGCTGGATGCCTATCTCGCGACATGAGACAAGGTCGCGTGGTGCCCGGGGCTGAGGCAGGGCGCCTCGGCCCGGCATGATCGGTCGATCAATGGGTGATACGCGCACGATGGCAGCGTAATGCACCATTTTCTCATATTTTCATGGGAAAGTGGCGCGAGTGACGGGGCTCGAACCCGCGACCTCCGGCGTGACAGGCCGGCGCTCTAACCAACTGAGCTACACCCGCATGGAGCGTTTCCGCTCCGGCGACCGCGTCGGAGGAGGCTTGTAGCGACCTCGTCTTCGGTGAAGGGGGAACTACCAGCCCTCATTGTGTTTGGCAACAGGGGGAAAGAAAGAATTTTGCATTTTCTTCCCCTTACCCCTGTTTTCCTGTGTTCCGGGGCGGCGCTCAGAGTTTGGGCGCGGTGGGTTCCAGCGCCGAATCGCGGCAGGAAGCAGGGGCATTGACCGGGTTGCAACGCATCATGGCCCCACCCGGAAATGACACGCTGTAATCGTGCCAGCGGGCAGGGGCATAAAGCGGATAATCCGTGCTGATCAGCTGTGCGCCATCCTTGAATGCGGTCTGACGACGGGCAATATCGTTGTGACGCGCCTCCAGCGTATCGCCATCGGCACGTGTTCTAATGAGATAACCCTGTCGGACCAGATCGGGCACGATCTTTGCCGCTCTGGCATTATCTACCGCCTCGAACTCACCGATCTTCTTGCCTACAAAACCTTCGTTGATTTCAGTAAAGGCACATGTCGGCTCGCCGGGCCGGCCATTGGGAAAGATCAGCCGTCCCTTGAGCGCCGGGTGCCCTACCAGATAGCGCGCAGTGTCATGAGGGCGCTCGAACACGAAGACAATCTTGCCCCGGGCTTTGGCGAGGCTGGGCCAGCCTTTGCTGCGTATGGCCGTGTTCAGATCCGGGGCGTCACCACGCACATCATCCGGCGCCAGAATACGGTTGCGTCCGAAAACTTCCAGCAGTTCGGCGTCAAGACGGTCATAGGTGGCCGGAGTGAAAATTTCAGGCTGCGTGAAGGGGACTTTTCCCGGTGGCGCGGATTGCTTCGTCTCCAGATCGACGAAAATCGGCAAATGCCCCGGATGGGCGTCTGACCAGGTGTGGATGATGCCAAGGCAGGCCTTGAGCGGCTGGCAGGTCGAACGCTGGTCGATATCGACGATATGCATGACCTTGAAGTCATTGCCTTGCATGATGGCTGGATCGACAGGATCGGCCTCCGGGGTGAGGCCTGCCTTGCGCAGCCAGTCGGGACCCTTGGGATGGGCATAACGCCCGCCCTTCATGTCGGCATAAAGGTCGAGCTCGATTTGCCTGATACCGTGATCGAACTGCACGGAAAGCGGCGCGTGCTGATAGTCGAGCGTGATTGCGGCGTCAGGAGCGACTTTTGAAAGCCACTGCATGGTGACGGGCGACATGGCGGCACGGTAGGAATTATGGGTGCCAATCACCTGAATTTCGTTGAGGTGAACTGCCTCGTCGGGCGATGCCGGCACGGCGCCTGGCGCATTCTGCGCATGACCGGACGATGAGAGTACCGTGAGCGCGGAGGCGGCGAGAAAAAGAGATAAGCGTTTCATGAACATGTCTCGGATCGTTTGGTCTGGACATGAAGAAATGGAGCAAGAGGCGGAAATATCGGCATGACATTCCCGCCGTCATCAAAGATTAACAGACCAGCATGATGCCGACGTCGGGTGCCTTATGGCTCAAGAGCCGAAGAGCGGCAGGAGGCTGGCGCATTGACCGGATTGCATCGGGCCACCAGCCCATGCCCGAACCCGACCGAGTAGTTGTGCCAGGGTGCTGGCTCGAAGGTTGGATAATCGGTGCTGATCAACTGTGCGCCGGATGAAAAAGCCACGTCACGACGCTCAAGCGCATTCTGACGCGCCTCGATCGTGTTGGCATCGGCCCGGGTGCGCACGAGATAGCCCTGTTTCACGAGGGCAGGGATGGTCGTTGCCGCAGCCTTGTTGTCCACCGCATCGCTGCCATTGCCCTTGGCCCCGATGAATCCCTCATTCACCTCGGTAAAGCCGCAATCCGGATTGCCGGGATGCGCATTGGTGAACACGATACGATTGCGCAGGGCCGGGTGATCCTTGACGTAGCGTGCCGTGTCATGCGGGCGATCAAACAGGAACACGATCTTGCCCCGTGCCTGTGACAGCGCAGGCCAGCCATGCTTTCTGACCCCTTCATCGAGTGTCGGGGCATCGCCACGCACGTCATCGGGGGTGATGATGCGATTGCGACCGAAAACAGCCACAAGCTCGGCGTCTAGCCGGTCGTAAGTGGCTGGCGTGAAAACTTCAGGAGGCGTGAAGGGCAGCTTGCCTCCGCCAAAAGGGATATCCTGCTTGGTTTCCAGATCGATGAAGACCGGTACATGGTTGGGGTGGGCGTCAGACCATGCCTTGATCTGTTCAAGACAGGCGCGGAAAGGCTGGCAGCTCGATCTCTGATCGATATCGACAATATGCATCACCTTGAAATCCGTGCCCTGCATGGCCTGTGCCGGGGTCGGATCGGCATCGGGGGTCAGCCCTGCCTTTCGCTCCCATTCGGCACCTTTGGGATGGGCATAACGGCCGCCTTGCGTATCGGCATAGATGTCGATCTCGAGTTGGCGGACACCGTGATCGAGCTGGGCTGTCAGGGTGTCGTGATGATAATCGAGTGCAACCGCGGCCTGCGGGGAGAGGCTGGTCAGCCATTGCAGTGTCACCGGCGAGATATCGCGCCGATATGAATTATGGGTGCCGATCACCTGGATCTGGTTGACATGCACGGCGTCGTCCACGGCGTGTGAGATTGCGCGTGTTTCCAACGGGGCATGATCCCGGGCCCATGATGCTGGGGCAAAGGCAAACCCCACGGCAAGCCCCGAGACAAGCCCTGAGACAAGCATCGTGTGGCTGATTGTTGGAAATGAATGAGGCAGGTGGCGAAAGCGCATCGACAGATCCTGAAAAGGCAGGGATTGACGCGGCGCATCAAAGAGCATTGCAGAAGGAGCGACTACTCAAAACGGGGAAGTCATCAAGAATTCATCGAACAGAATTCAATTCGACATATAGTGTTGATCTGGCGTTGATGTGTGACTGGTTGAGAATTCAGATCAAGCAGGCAGTGAACTGTGCTGCCTCGGACCGACACGCATGGGAGAGACCTGCAAAGGCCCACACGCAGGCAAGGCTGCTCAGAACACATCACGCATTCCTTGGCGGTTGATCTGGCACGAGCTGGGGTTGTCATCGCGTTGGATAGGACGGTTTTTGCGCGGTCTGTATATGCCCATCCGGGCTAGAGGCCGGTATTTTATCGAGCCGGGCGGCAGGACAGAGAACCGGGGGTAGTATGAAGGGCAAGAGAACATGGAGCGTCGTCAGGATTACTGGGACAGGGTCTATACGGACAAACCCTCGACAGGCTGTAGCTGGTACGAGCCCTGTCCAACCCTATCGCTTGACCTGATTATGGAAGCGGCCCCCGGGAAGGGGCCGGTAATCGATATCGGGGGCGGGGCCTCATTCTTGCCCGACAGGCTTCTTGAAGCTGGATTTTCCGAGGTCACAAGCCTCGATCTTTCTGCTGTCGCCCTGTCTGGTGTTGCCAGACGGCTCGCGCCTTTCGGCACGCGGCATCATGTGATTGTCGCTGATGTCACGGCATGGTCGCCAGACAGGCACTACACGGTCTGGCACGACCGCGCGGCGCTGCATTTCCTGACAGAAGCCGCCGATCAGGCACGCTACGTTGCCGCCTTGCGATCAGCTCTCGCGCCCGGTGGCATTGCAGTCATAGGCGGTTTTTCCCCGGATGGGCCCCGTCGCTGTTCCGGCATGCCTGTGATGCGTCATGACAGCGCATCGTTGTGTGCTTTGCTGGGAAATGATTCTACCCTGCTCCGAACGGTCGATCACTTACATGAAACGCCGAACGGCACGACTCAGGCGTTTCAGTTCAATGTTTTCTCAAGAAATCATGAACAATGAAGAAGATCGCGCTTCAGTTCACCGTCGCTGTTCTTTGCGGCATTTCCCCTTCTGCCCATGCCCAGAGAATGAACGAGGACAGGCCGCTCATGGCAGCCTGTAGGAGCTAGGATGGGCAAATGGGACAGGCTGGAACTTATGACTGTTTTGAAAAGGTCAGGCGGCAGGAGGACGCTGCGCTCAACAGGGATTATCAACGAATAATTACCCTGTTTCAGCGTAGCGATCAGCCGCGATTAAGCGATCGTGAGGCGCTGAGGCAGGCTGAACGCAATTGGCTGGTCTAGCGGGACCAATTCTGCCATGCCGAATATGGGCGCTATGGCGGTGGGACAGCGGGCCCCCTCGAGCATGTCGCCTGTCTGGCCGCGCTGACACGCCGGCATCCCGAGGATCTGTTGGCGGGCTATGGCTGGCTTTTGACCAAGTTTGAAGTGCCGTGATCTGGCGAATGGCCCTGATTGCGGAGCGGGTCATTGATGGCGGGTTATCGTGGTGAAAAACCATATTCCTTGAAAAGGGTGCGAAGAATGGCACGTCGTCGCTCGGCTTGTTGCGTTGCCGCATTGATGGCCCAGAATGAAAGGTGAGGCATGTTCATGACGGGAATGGTCCGTCCGGCAATCGCGCATGTGCCTAAGTGAATTTTCCAGCCAGCATGATGCGCCTCGTGATTTTTGGTAAAATGCGCGCCTATTCCCTGTCTGAATGTATCGCGGTTGCCGTGCGTAAGGATTAATTCCGGCTGGATAGCGTTGATGAAGAATTCATGAACAGGGCGGCATTGCGCAATCGCGTTCTCAAAATTCATATGCAAACGCAGATTGCGCGACCGGGTAAATACTAGATTGCTCGCGGCAATCTTGCGTGTCTCCAGCCCCATCATCGCAAACAGTTTGCGTATACGGCGCTGTAACGGCGCCTCTCCTGAGGGTGAGTTTCTTGGCGGATCACCCCATGACTGGTCCAGAAACGCATTTATCCCTGCTCGGCTGGCAGCCAGTGCATGTCGTATGGTCCCGTCACGGTTGTTGTCAGGGCTCCCCCCGGGATTAAGCCCAAGGAAATAGACCGGACCCGGTACAAGCGTCATGACGCCGCTATAGAGGACGGCGCCGGATGCGTCGAGCAAGGTGCCTCCACCCTGAATTGGCTGGGAAGCCAGATACGCTTCGGCCCGGTCGAGAACGCTGTGTGGAAAAATGGCTGACAAAGGCAACGATCCTTGGGAAGGTGTGCCCATCATCAGGCAAATGCAGGAGAGCACAGGGGCCGCGTACGACTTTGCGATCATTCTCCTGCTCTGAAGCGGCTCAGGCAACAGGGAAGGCATATTGGCTCATGGAAATAGGGATCGACGATCTCTCCAGCGCGGAAAGCCGGGCGCTGCTAGCCTTGCATTTGTCGGGCATGGCGGAAAGTACGCCAGAGGCATTCCGGTTTGCCCTCGATCTCTCAGGACTGACCACGCCCGAGGTTACGGTATGGACTGCGCGTATCGAGGGTCGTGTCGCCGCCATTGGGGCGCTGAAGCAATTTGGAGAGGGGGTGGGCGAGGTCAAATCCATGCGGACCCACCCTGATTTTCTCGGACGTGGCGCTGGAGCGGCCATACTGGGCACGCTTATCGAGGCTGCCAGAGCGCATGGTCTGATGCGATTGAGCCTCGAAACCGGGACGTCACCATCGTTCGAGGCTGCGATAAGGCTCTATCGCCGCTACGGGTTCGAGAGTGGTCCGCCCTTCGGCCCGTATAAGGCCACCGCGCATAACCAGTTCTTCCATCTGGCGTTGTAAAAGCGGGTTTAGTGCAGCGAGGCCCCGTGTGGGGGCGAGGGCAGAACCCTCGCCGCAACATTCAGCGGCTGATCATGATCTCGATCAGATTGGCCTTGCCGCTCGCAATACCAGCCTGAATGGCGGGGGCGATATCGCCAGCGCGTGTCAGGCGCTGGGCAGGCAGGCCCATGGAGGTGGCGAGAGCCTGATAATCGATGGTGGGGTTAACGATATCCATTGCGATGAAGCGCCCGGTCTGTGCAGCCGTGTAGTTCTGCTGACCACGCATGAAGTTTTTCAGCACGTTATATTCGCAGTTATTCATGACAACGAAGGTGATGGGGAGGTGTTCGTGAGCAGCCGTCCAGAGCGCCTGAGGCGAATAAAGCGCCGCGCCATCACCCACGAGGCACACGACAGGCTCGCGCTTCAGGCCGAGTGAGCAGCCGATGGCAGCGGGCATACCCCACCCCAAAGCCCCGCCGCGCAGAAAGGAGTACTGAGACGGATCACTGCTTTCGAGAAAGCTGCGGACAAAGCCCGATGTTGCAATGGCCTCATCCACGATCGGGGTGTCAGGGCCGATAGCCCGTACGGCCTCACGCGCAGCCAGAATGGGTGGGATGACCGCCTCATTCATGGCCGCATCAGCGCGGCCATGAAGGGTGGCGCGCTCCGAGGCGCGCTGCGTGGCCGCTTTGCGGCGCAGGGCGTCATAGGCGGGGGCATGGGCAAGCGAGGCCTTTTCCACCAGTGACTGAAGCGCGTTGAGCGATGCTTTCAGATGGCCGCAGGTAGAAAGCGCCGTGGGATAGGTGCGCCCCAGATCGTTCACATCGGCAGAAAGCTGGTAGACGGTACACCCCTCAGGAATAGCCGAGCCTTCGGTGTAGAGAATGGTGATGAGCGATTTGCCGCCAATAGCGAAAATGGCGTCATACTGGGAGAGCACTTCGGCAATACCGCGCGCCGTGGTGGGCAGGTTACCACGCCATAGCGGATGGGCGGTCGGGAAAGGGACGCGCGAGGGCCACGAAGAGCCATAGACGGGCGCCCCCAGTGTCTCGGCCAAAGTTGCCGTTTCGGCAGCGGCGCGGCTGGCATGGATTTCGTCGCCTGCAATCAGGGCAAGGCGCCCGGGCGCGATGGCGGCAAGGGCATTTGCCAGTTCTGGCAGGGCGCCGGCGATGGCATTGCGGTCGATGCGTGAAGGGGCCCCGGCACTGACGGTGCTCATCTCCTCCATCACGTCCATGGGCAGGGACAGAAAGACCGGGCCGGAAGGTGCGGCATCGGCGTCGTGAAAGGCGCGCCGAACCAGCGTGGGAAGTTGCTCGGCAGAGGCAACTTCCTTGCCCCATTTCACCGCAGGCTCGGCAATTTTCAGAAGATCACCAAACAGGAGCGGATCGGTAACGGCGTGGCGCAGATCCTGCTGCCCTGCCGTGACGACAAGGGGTGTTTGCGAGACATGGGCGTTGAGCAGATTACCCATGCCATGACCCAGCCCGCCTGCTGTATGCAGGTTTAGAAAACCCGGTCGGCCCGCTGCCTGGGCATAGCCATCGGCCATGGCCACAGCGCTCGCCTCCTGCAGGGCGAGGATGTAGCTGATATCGGGCCTGCGCAGCAGACTGTCCATAAGAGGGAGTTCCGTCGTGCCGGGATTGCCGAAGATATACTCGACCCCCTCACTCGCGAGGATTTCGAGCAGGATATCGGCACCACTGCGGGCGTCGAGCGTGCTTGTCTTGGCGAAGCTGGCTGACATGGTCTGGCTCCAGAAAGGGCGTTTTTGCGGGATGTCGGCCAGTTGAGCCAGCATCCCTTTGCCGGAACGGTATCATGCAATCTTCTGATAAAAATTGCGTTTTCAGCTTCCAGAATGTAAATCACACGCATAAAATATGCGGCAAAAGATCATTTTTGAGGTATGAAGATGCTTGAAGATCTGGATGCGATTGACCGCCATCTGTTGCAGTTGCTTCAGCAGGATGCATCACGCCCGACGGCTGAGCTGGCCGAATCTGTCGGGCTCTCGCAGGCGCCATGCTGGCGTCGCATACAGCGCCTCAAGGAATCCGGAATCCTGCAAAAACAGGTCTATCTGGTGGATCGGCGCAAGATCGGGCTGAACGCGCAGGTTTATGCTCTGGTGAAGCTCACAGCCCATGCCCGCGCCAATCTGGCTGCGTTTGAAGAGGCTATACGCGAATTCCCTGAGGTGCAGGATTGCTATGTTCTGCTTGGCTCGGTCGATTTCATCCTGCGCATCGTGACGCGGGATATCGAATCCTACGAGCAGTTCTTTCTGAAAAGACTGGCCCTGATCCCGGGGATACAGGAGGTCAATTCAATGGTGGCTCTGTCGGAAATCAAGCACACGCTCGAACTTCCCATAGAGCGTCTTACCTCCTGAAGGCCGAGAATAAGCCCGTTTTCGAGGCCGAGTGCGCAGATCATCTGCGACACGAAACGCAGTGACGCAGGACAAGGCGTAGAGGGCGCGTCGAATGGGTTCAGCTTACAAGGCCGATATATCCGGCCTTACGTCCCGCCCCCCCCCCCCCCATGAGTAAAAACTGAACGGCACGACAATCCGGGATCAAAGGGGCTAACGCCCCTTTGCGGGTTTCAAGGCAGCGCCCTGAACAGCCGCGCCAGCAACAGGGTCTTTATCCATCTGCAGACGACCTGTGGAACGGACGAAAGACAGGGTGACGCAAAACAGGTTCCGCAAGCGCCCGTCCCTCTGAAGGTCTCAGGGCAGAGCCCTGCGCATTCTTACCAGCAGCAGAAACCGCCATCTACAAGCAGGTCGACCCCGGTGCAGAAGGACGCAGCGCGGGAGGAGAGGAAAATGGCGGGCCCCACCATTTCGCGCGGGACGGCAATGCGGTTCATGGGGGTGTCGTTCTCGAACACCTTCACACGCTCGGCCCATTCGGGGCGGGTGTTCATGGGGGTAGCGGTATAGCCGGGGCTGATGGTGTTCACACGCACGCCGCGCGTTGCCCATTCCATCGCGAGGCTTTTGCTCAGATGAATGACGGCGGCTTTGGACGCATTGTAATGCGCCTGCATCAGACCGCGATTGACGATCACGCCGGACATGGAGGCGATGTTGACGATTGACCCGCGACCATTGGCCAGCATGGCGCGACCCTCGGCCTGAGAGGAGAGGAAGACGCCTGTCGTATTGATATCGAGCACGCGCTGCCACTGGTCGCGTCCCATCTCCTCGGCCGGGGCGGCATTGGCGATGCCTGCGGCATTGACGGCAACCGAAAGCAGGCCGAGTTCGGCCTGTGTGGCCGCAATGGCGTCGGCCAGGCTGGTTTCGTCGGTTGCATCACCGGTGCAGACCAGCGCGGCACGTTTGAGACCGCGGATACGGTCGGCGGTCTCGTCGAGGCCCTGACGTGAGCCGGGGAGGTCGAAACAGGCAACCGAAGCACCGGCTTCGGCAAGGCCGATGGCGATCTGTTGCCCGATGCCGCTTCCGGCCCCGGTGACAAAAGCGACATCGCCGGAGAGATCGAAAAGGTCCATGAATTTATCCAGTATGGGTGGGGGCGGCATGGGTGGGTGCCGCCCGCAAAAATGCCGGGAAAGGGCGTGTTGTCAGGCGCTACGGCGTCTGGCGTGACGGGCGAGAAGCGCTTCGGCGCGCGTGACGACATTGGCTGTCGTGAAGCCGAAATGGCGGAACAGATCCTGTGCCGGGCCGGATTCACCAAAGCCCGTCATGCCCACGACATCACCATCGAGCCCCACATAACGCGACCAGTACATCGTGCTTGCGGCCTCTATGGCCAGACGGGTGCGCACGCCATCGGGCAGGACGCTTTCGCGATAGTCTGCGTCCTGGGCATCGAAGGTTTCGGGTGAGGGCAGGGAAACCACCCGGACCGCGAGATTCCGGTTGCGCAGGAGGGTGGCGGAGTCCATGGCCAGTGTGACCTCCG